>CAIOTL010000212.1 GCA_903861155.1 uncultured Bacteroidota bacterium | reverse complement strand
CAGTTTTTTCCAAATGAAAAATGTTTCGGATTATTATTGGCAAAAGAAATCGAAAGCTTGAATAAAGTTTTAAAAGATTCTAAAAAACCAGTTACGGCTGTTCTTGGAGGTTCGAAAGTTTCTTCGAAAATTACGGTTATCGAAAATATTTTAGACAAAGTAGATCACATGATTATTGGTGGTGGAATGACTTTTACTTTCGTGAAAGCGTTGGGCGGGAAAGTAGGCAATTCAATTTGTGAAGATGACAAACAAGATTTGGCATTAGAAATATTAAGATTAGCTAAAGAAAAAGGAGTTCAAATTCATATTCCTGTTGATGTTGTTGCTGCTGATGATTTTTCGAATACTGCCAACAAACAAATTGTTGATGTAAGAGAAATTCCTGACGGTTGGGAAGGATTAGATGCAGGTCCAAAATCTTTGGAAAACTTCAAAAAAGTAATTTTAGAATCAAAAACAATACTTTGGAACGGACCATTAGGTGTTTTCGAAATGGAAAGTTTTGCTAACGGAACGATTCAATTAGGTAACTTTATTGCCGAAGCTACTGCTAATGGTGCATTCTCACTTGTAGGCGGAGGAGACTCTGTTGCGGCGGTAAAACAATTTGGTTTTGAAGATAAAGTAAGTTATGTTTCTACTGGTGGTGGCGCAATGCTAGAAATGCTTGAAGGTAGAATATTACCTGGAATTGCTGCTATTTTAGAATAAAACGACCTTTTTAACAATATTTACTGAAAATTTTAGTTCTAAGTTGTTATGTTTGCAAAAAAACGGTTGTATAATCGTTTGAAATATAGCCTATTGATTAAAAATTATGATTGCAAAAAACACTGCATTATCACTTTTTCTGTTACTTTCAATTCATTTGTTTTCACAGAAAGTTTCGACATCTGAAACCAAATTATCCTATTTAGATTCTATCAAGAAATCTTTCGTAAAGGACGATATGGCTTCTTGTGTTGACAGTTTGTGGACGAAAGAATTGACAAATGTAGATTTATACAATGATATTGAAAATGATATAAAAACTATCAATATTGACCAAAAAGTTGACTATGAATTGCCAACGGAATTGTTGAAAGCAAGATTGGCAGCAATGGATGCTAAATCGCCATTCAACATAGAATACAATGAAGGGTTAGAAAATATTATTAAGTCATTTCTAAAAAACAGAAAAAAATCTTTTGCACGTTTATTGGCACTTTCCGATTTTTATTTCCCAATATTTGAAGAAGCTTTAGACAAACAAAATGTTCCATTAGAGATAAAATATTTGGCGGTTATAGAATCAGCATTAAATCCAAAAGCAGTTTCTAAAGTAGGTGCAACGGGACTTTGGCAGTTTATGTATCAAACCGGAAAGCAATACAATTTGAGTATTGATTCCTATGTTGATGAACGAAGCGATCCTTTAAAATCGACCGAAGCCGCAGCGACTTATTTGAAAAAAATGTATGGTATTTTTGGCGATTGGGATTTGGTTTTAGCCTCTTATAATTCTGGACCTGGAAATGTTGCCAAAGCGATTCGTCGTTCGGGAGGTCAACAAAACTATTGGAATATCAGAAAAAATCTTCCAAAAGAAACTCAAGCTTATGTTCCCGCTTTTTTAGCAACAATGTACATTTTTGAATATCATAATGAGCACGGAATTAGACCCGACAAATCGGTTGTGAATCATTTTTCAACGGATACAATTATGATTAAAAAAGAAATGTCGTTCAAACAAATTTCAGATTTGCTTGATATTCCCGTGGCACAATTGCAATTGCTTAATCCTTCGTATAAATTGAATGTGGTTCCGTTTTATCAAGATCAAAACCATTTTTTGAGGTTGCCAAAAGAGAAAGTTGCGGTTTTTGCTTCAAACGAAAATAGAATTTATGCTTATGTTCAACATGAAAAAGACCTTCGCGAGAAGCCATTTCAGGTTATTAGAGCGATTGCTATAAAAGACACAATTAATTATACTACACAAAGGATTACACTCCCTAAAACCAAGTATTATAAAGTAAGACGAGGAGATAATCTTACTGAAATTGCCAATAAATATGATGTTACCGTTGCTGATTTGAAAAAATGGAACGGACTGAAAAAGAATACTGTTTCTTTTGGAAAAAATCTAAAAATCGTAACCAACGAAAGCATTGTTAAAACAATTAGAAAAGAACCAAAAGTTGCCAAAAAATCAATGGAAATTGTTTCAGATAATCAGAAAGTAGCTTCGACAGAGACCAAAACAGCGAAAATCGAAGTAGCAAAAAAGTCGGTAAAAACGGATACTTTGTCAGGAGATAAGGCTTCTTTTTATGTAGTTCAAAAAGGGGATAATTTAGTTAATATCGCTAAAAAATACAATGTTACGGTTGAGGAAATTAAAACTTGGAATCATCTTTCGGATATTATTATTAAATTAGGTGCTTCATTACAAGTTGCTAATAAAGAGGTTGAAACCAAAGAAGAAAATATTCCAGCTCCAAAGTTAGAGAATATTGAATATGTGGTTTTAAAAGGAGATAATTTAGGAAAAATTGCTAAAAAATTCGGAACCTCTTTAGAAGATTTGAAACAATGGAATAATTTGAAAGACCAAAATATTGCTTTGGGAGTTAGCTTAATTGTTGCTAAAAATGAAGTTGCAATTGTAAATAAAGCTTCGGCTAGTACTTTCAAGAAAAACGATAATTTGACTTCAGCATCCAAAAAGAATTCGTCAAATTATTATGTAAAAAAAGGAGATTCTTTATTTAGCATTGCCAAAAAATATCCTGGTGTAAGTATTTCAGACATTAAAAAATGGAACGATATTAACGAAGAAGAATTAAAACCCGGAATGAAGTTAAAAATAAACGGTTAATACCAGAATCTTCTATAAATTTGGGTTTTATTTCATAATTAAATTATAATGAATAAAATCCATTTTTTATTTCTTGTCATCATAGTCTTAACCTTTTTTTCTTGTGCTAAGAAAAACGACAATTTACCCAGAAAAGCGACAGGCAAAATCAACACTATTTCGGTTATTATTGACGATCAGTTATGGAATGGTGAGGTTGGTGATAGCATTCGAAATAAGTTCGCGTCACCGGTTGTGGGATTGCCACAAGAAGAGCCACTTTTTACTATAAATCAATATCCAACCAAACTTATGGAAGGATTTATGACCGATAGCCGGACAATTATCGTTGTAAAAAATGGGGAAGACAACCAATTTGAGATTGTAAAAAATCAATACGCATCCCCTCAAAACGTTTTTCATATTTCAGGATATACAAGTGCCGATATTGTCGAAATCATTGAAAAAAATGCTCCAAAAATAATTCAAATTATAAAGGATACTGAAATCGCTGAGGACCAAAGAATTATTGATCTTTCCTTACTTAACACCAAAATCATCACCAATAAATTCCATATTTCCTTAAAAGTGCCTTCTAGTTATTTGTATGTACTCGGAAAAAGGAATTTTATTTGGTTAAAAAAAGAAATTATCAGCGGCAATAGCAGTTTGATAATTTATCAAGTTCCAATAGAAACCATAAAAAAAGACTCTGGTTTAATTCGAAATATTATCAGAATGCGCGATTCTATCGGGGGATTGTACATTCAAGGAACAGAACCTGATTCTCGAATGATTACAGAAGAAGGCTATTCGCCTTATTTTTCGAAAATAAAATTAGACCAAAAAGAATCTTTCGAAACCAAAGGAACTTGGGAATTAAAAAACGATTTCATGTCGGGACCTTTTATTAATTACGCTATTGTTGATGAAAAACACAATAGAATCTTGGTTTTAGAGGGATTTTGCTATTCGCCATCAAGAGAAAAACGCGATCTTATGTATGAATTAGAATCGATTATAAAATCAATAAGCATCTTAAAATAATTATGGGAATACAATGGAAAATAAAGTCTTTCGAAGATTTATCGACGAATCAACTGTATGATATATTAAAATTAAGAAGTGAAATTTTTGTAGTCGAACAAAATTGTGTCTACCTTGATATTGATGGAAAAGACAAATTGGCTTTGCATCTTTTTGGAACATTCGACGGTAAAATTGTAGCTTATTCAAGACTTTTCAAAGCCGAGATCTCATTTGACAATGCTTCGATTGGGCGAGTGGTTGTTGATGCGAATTATCGCGACCTAAAATGGGGTCACGACTTAATGCGTGAAGCAATTTCGGGGATTAAGAGTTATTTTGGCGAAAGCCAAATCACTATTGGTGCCCAATTGTATCTAAAAAAATTCTATGAAAGCCACGGATTTATTCAAACCAGCGAAATGTATCTTGATGACGACATTCCACATATTGAGATGAAAAGGGAATGATTCTCATTACATTTTCAGAATCGTTTTATACTCCGAATTAGAATTCAAAACTTCTGCCGCTTTCTTGATTTCGGCATTATTTTTTAAATAATATTCATACAATCCCTCTTGGTATTGAAAGCGTTTTATGATTTCATCAACAATTAAATTCTTGATTTCCGCTTTGTTTTTATCCAATAAATTGTCTTCGATTTTTTGAAGCGCAGTCAGTAATTGTTGGTATTCTACTTGAATACTTTCATCTATTTTTTCTTTTTTGGCTACTGCCAAAGTGTTTTTCAAAGCCAATTCCGTTTCGGTGTCAAAGGAGAATTTCTGTGCTTTTAAAAACTGTTTAAAATCTAGAAAATCAGCATCAGAAAACGTTGGAATCGTGTTGCCTAAATTCGGGTTTTTATAATAATATGCCGTTACATAATTAAAAATTCCGTCATTTTTCTCCAAAGCATCCGTTATTGGGCTTGACTTGGTTTGTTCAATTTCGATATCCGGTTGAATTCCGCCACCATCATAAACGGATCTTCCTTTTCGGGTTTTGAAAGCGTTATAATTCTTCGCTTCGTTTCTCGTGGCAACACCGTTTTTGTCTTTATGCGCATAATCCAAAGCTTGAATACATCTTCCAGATGGCGTATAATAACGCGAAATGGTTACTTTTAACTGCGTTCCATAAGTCAATTCCACCGGTCTTTGTACCAATCCTTTTCCAAAACTTCGGCTTCCAATTACCACCGCTCGATCTAAATCCTGCAAAGCGCCAGAAACAATTTCCGATGCCGAAGCACTTTTTCCGTTGACAAGAATCACAAGTGGAATTTCTGTATCGATAGGTTCTCTCGAAGTTTTATAGGTATTATTGTGTTTCTCGATTTTTGATTTTGTGGTTACTATGGTTTCATTTTTTGGAACGAATAAATTACAAATATTCACGGCTTCGTTCAAAAGTCCACCGGGATTTCCCCTTAGATCTAGCACAATTCTCTCGGCACCTTCTCTTTTTAATTGTTCCAAAGCTTCCTTGGTTTCCAATGATGCTTTATTGTTAAAATGTGCCAAAACAATATAACCCGTTTTGTCGTCTATTTTTCCAAAAAACGGTACCGATTTAATTTCGACTTCATCAAGAACGATTTGCGCCGTATTTGTTTTGCCTTGGCGAATGTATTTAATGTCGACTTTGGTGTTTTTGGCTCCTTTTAAGAGCTGTGAAGCATCGTCTTTGAAATCCGACAAAAGCACATCGCCTATTTGAATTATCTCGTCTCCGGCTTTAAGACCGGCTTTATCGGCTGGGAAATTTTTATATGCTTCGCGAATGATTAATTTATCGTCTTTTCGAGTAATCAAGGCGCCAATTCCCGTGTATTCGCCGGTGTTGTTTATTTTGAATTTCACCACATCCTGCTCGTTAAAATAAACGGTGTACGGATCAAGGCTGGCGAGCATTCCTTTTATGGCTTTATCCATTAATTCGCCGGGATTCGTTTCGTCAACATAGTTCCTATTCAGCTCTTTGAATAGCGTGGTGAATATTTCTATTTGTTTTGCAATCTCAAAAAAGTTGTCTTTGAAACTAACGCCTACAAACAAAAATGCCGAAGCGACAACGGGAATTATATATTTCTTTTTGAAAATGGATTTTATCATTATTTGGAACTTATTTTTAGAGCACTAAAGTAGGAATAAATCGTCAATTATAACATGGTGTAAAACAAAACGGCTATTCTTGGCTATTCATTTGGAGAACAAATTTTTCAAACAATTGAATCGTTTTGGTATTGATTTCTTCGTAAGACAAACGGTCTTTGGTTTGATAAAAAAACATCATGGCATACGGTTTGTCGAGATTGTCGATGAGCAAATGTT
>CAIOTL010000211.1 GCA_903861155.1 uncultured Bacteroidota bacterium | reverse complement strand
GTTCTTTTTGGTTTTGAACATTCCAATGGATTTCAAAATAGGTTATTTGCAAAAAAATTACCGCAATTAATGCCAATGTCAATTTACTGAAACTCGGTTTTTGGAACCAAATGATTGTTGCAATAATCAACAAATACAAACTCGCCAAAAAATAGCAGTTGAACGGTATATCCTGAATGATAAATTGTTCGAACGAAGCAATCGAATTGATGATTTTATTCAAAATAAAAATGCTCCATTCCAGTGATTTGGCAAGATAAAACGGAACATAATCGAATGCTGCCAAAACCATAACCAAAACTCCCAAAGCCATAATGATGCTCAAAAACGGAATGATTACCAAATTAGTCACGAAAAACAATCCCGGAAATTGGTGGAAATAATAGATGCTTAACGGAAAGGCGCCAATTTGTGCCGCAAAGGAAACCGTCAGAATTTCCCAAAAGTAATTCACGATTTTGTTTTTTGGGAACCAAAGCTGGGCCAATAATGGCTGTAACCAAAGGATGAAAAACAAGGCAACATAACTCAATTGGAAACCCACGTCAAACAAAAACGAAGGCTGAAACAGCAAGATCAACAGGATGGAAACCAACAAAGTATGGAAAATATAAGTACTTCTTCTTAAATACATTCCGATCGCGACAAACGAAAACATCACGACAGAACGCACCACCGATGGAGCCAAACCAGCAATTAATCCAAAAGACGACAATGATACCAGAATGATAATCAGCTTGATAAACGCACCGCGTCTGGTGTTGGGAAAAGGTTTTAAAAGAAAAGTAACAAACAGCAAAATAAACCCGATATGCAATCCCGAAACCGACAAAATATGAACCGCACCGGCATACTGATAATCCCGAATAATTTCTGGTGAAATGTCCTGCTGTTGCCCTAAAATCAAGGCGGCGGCAACATTGAGTTCAGCTTGGTTGAAGTTCTTTTTCTCCAGATTTCGAAGGATTTTCGTTCGTAATTTTGAAGAATAATACCAAGCGTCCTTTTTGATAATAGAACCTGTTTTAATGTCCGCAGCATCGGTGTAGACTTGGGCGTAGATTTGTATTCCTTCTAGATATTTGCCGTAATCAAACTGACTTGGGTTTTTTGCGGGAATGTTTTTGTACAAAGTTCCATTAATCTGTAGGTGAATTCCAATTTCGAAAGGCGGATTTAAGCCATCTTTTCGAACATTCAGGATAATTCTGCCGGTATAAATCGTATCGTCCATCTTGTTCACCAGAGCAATATAACGGTCATTATAGTCCGGGCTTTTTAGTTTTTCCCTGACGGTAACATAAATTATATGGGGTTTTTCGAAAATCGTTTGGTTATGGATATAATTTGTTTTCTGGTATGAATCGGTGTGGATAATTTGGGTGTTGGCTCCAATGGCAATGGTAAGAAAATAGGTGGTTAAACCGAAATAAATCAGGTTTGACACATTTTTTTTCGACATGAAATAGGCAATGATGAAAACACAGATCGAAACAAATAAAAATGAAAATACAAGTTGAGGATTGGGTCGAAAATAATAGGTAAGAAGAATGCCCACCACAAAGCCAATCGTAATTCTCGCCAGAGGGAATTGCATCACTTTCATAAGGTTAAAAATACAAATTAATTGGCGAGCGATGACTTTGTGGTTTAATTTAGAATCATATTATATTAAACAATTAATTTGTAAGTTATTGACAAATAGTGATTTATGTAAATAAAATTACCTTAAATTTAAGGTCCCAATTCCTGCCATTTTTTCTTTATATCTTTTGTGTGGTATGTTCTATTTACTTATAAAGTAACAATACCACACTTTATGAAATTAAAACAACATATTGTTTTTGCTTTATTAACCGTGACATTTCTTGCGGATGCTCAGGACGTAATTTATTGGAGCGGTTCTTCGGCCAATGGTAACTGGGATTGGGGGATTGGTTGTACTGCAAGTGCAGGAGGAAACTGGGATTGGAAAACTTCAGGAACAGGAGGTAGACAAAGGCCGGATTGCTATGCGAGTTTTAATAGAATATCCTTCGATAATGCAGCAAACACAACTATGAATTTAAATTCTTTGTCTGATTTTAGTGCAAATCAAATATTGTTTATTGCTGGAACTTCAGATAGAACGATAAATACGGACTCTTCGAGAAGTATTTATTTTCAGGACAATAACAATATTGGCACTAATCATTGTAAAATTGAAAACTATGTTTCAGGGACAACGGATACTTTCAACGTGCCAATTTTTGTCAATTCAGGAGGAAATACTATGGAGATTAACCCTGTTAATGGTTATTTGCTTTTTAATAATACCGTTAGAAACAACAGCGATAATCCGATAACTATTTATGGTGCACAACAAATAACCTTTTCGGGGGACATTGCAGGATCACCAGGAGTTATAATCAACAATTCTGCAACGGTAGTTTTTAGTGGCATTTCAAAATCGTATTTGGGAACTACAACAATTAACACAGGGACAAAATTAAGAATAAGTTCCAACCAAACTCTTGGAACAATTGCTCTAAATGGTGGTACATTGCAAATCGATGCAGGAGTTACACTGACCATTACGGGGACTTATACTGCAACTGGAGGAACTATAAGTAATTCAGGAACTATAAAATTTGCAGGTGGTTCGGTTGTATTTCCGGGTTCGGTGACCATTAATAACGGTGTTGCCAATACTTTGACAAGTTTAGAAATAGCTTCTCCTGCAACAGTAACATTTAGTTCGAACTTTAATGTTTCAGGAATATTTACTGTTTCTGCTGGAGGAATTTTAGAATTTAATGGTTTCAACATTTTAGGTGCTGGATCATTTACACTTGCTAATTCTGGAACCCTTAAAATTACCTCAGCTGATGGAGTCAATGCTTCGGGGAATAACACGGGAAATATCCAGTGTACAGGAACCAGGACTTATTCTCAGTCAGGATATTATAATTATATTGGTAATGCAACTCCCCAGAGTACGGGAACGGCGATGACTTCTGGTTCTGCCGCGAAACAAATTGTAATCAATAAAACGAATGTTACCGACATAGTAAATCTCACCCAAAGTACCGGAATATCAAACTCTGGAGGTCAACTTTCAATTGTAAAAGGAATCTTTGTTGAAACTTCTTTTGCTAATATATATGGTTCCGGTAACTTATCGATGAATACCGATGGAACTTATGAATCAAGTGTTTTAAATCCAACAGTTGTACCGCAATTATCTGGCACATACAGCATGACTGGTGGAACAATTGACCTGAATGCATTTGGAAATCAAATTCTGAATGGCACACCAAGCTATAACAATATAAGATTCTCAAACTCTGGTACAAAAACGTTATCTGCTCCTATTCCAATTATTACTGGAACGGTGACCATTCAAGATGCCGCTATTTTTGATGCTGGAAATCATACTTTCGGAGGGTCAAACACCAATATAACAATGACGGGAACATCCAAATATATGCTTGGGGGGACAACAGCTTCAAAGCCAGAATCTAAAGGAACTTATTCTTTAGGATCTAACACAACTTTTGAATTTACAGGATCATCGGCCACTAATATTAGATTGAGTGCGCCAACAATAACATATGCCAATATTATTGTAAGTGGTACAAATGTTCTTAATTCAGGGAGTTCAACCGGAATTAGATTTCAAGCTGGCGGTACATTTACAGTCAAAAATGGCGCAACTTTTAAACTATCAAACACTGCTGGTTTTACTGGCGCAATAAACACGGCTATTAATAACACTAATTTACCAACGGTTACTTTAGAAACAGGTTCGACGGTTGAATATGCTGGGGCAGCCCAAACAATTACACCTTTTTCACCGTCCTATTTCAATTTAGCAATTTCGGGTTCTGGGACAAAAACAATTCCAGCTTCAAGTGAAATCCTTGTTGGGAACGAATTATCGGTTATAGCAGGTACGCTACAAATTGACAGCAATACATTATTGACGGTTACTAACGCTGTAAAAAACAGCAGTGGCAATGACATTATTGTTAAAGATAGTGGCAATTTGGTTCAACTAACCAATGTTGATAATGCAACATTCAACACAAATATAGGCAACATTAAAATGACTCGAACTTCACGTTTAATGATTGTGAACGACTATGTTTATTGGGGTTCGCCGGTGCAAGGCAATGTAGTATCGCAAATACCTTCGGCTTATAACCAAAGTTATATGTGGAATTTAGATGGAACTATTGATGGCAAATGGGTTGGTATCACAACAACAATTCCCGGAAGGGGCTTTATAGCAAGGGTTGGTACTGGTGGAACCAATAATTTTGATTTTACAGGAATTCCCAATAACGGCACGGTTAAAGTATGGGCAAACGGCTACGATGCCAGTTCCGATGTAACTGGAAATACCATATTATTGGCGAATCCTTATCCGAGTGCCATTGATGGCAGAAAATTTCTTGAAGACCCTTTTAATGCTGGATTAGATGGGACATTATATTTTTGGACCTCTTCTACCTTTAATACCGGAGTAGATTATACTGTTGAAGATTATGCAAGTTGGAATTTAACCGGTGGCACCGGAACCAAAGCCATAACCGATGTTTCGGGAACGAATGTCTTAAAACCCAATGGTAAAATTGCCGCAGGGCAAGGTTTTTTTGCCGATTTCCATTCCGATTTTGACGTTACTTTCAATAATGCAATGAGGGTTAGAACCACAACCGACAACTCACAATTTTTTAAAACAAGTCGTTCTGGCAAAACTACCTTGGAACAAAATAGAATTTGGCTCAATCTTTCCAGTTCAAACAATGCTTTCCGACAAACCTTGGTAGGATATTTAGAAGGCGCAACGAATGATATGGATCTATTGTATGATGGCGAGGTCTTTACGGATAATGAAATCAATATTTATTCTATTATAAATGACAAGAATTTAGTAATTCAAGGTCGCGCCTTGCCATTTGTAGCTACCGATTTAGTTTCGTTAGGATTCTCAATTACGAATGCTGGAGCGTATACAATTTCAATTGATGAGGTTGATGGAATTTTTATAAATGACCAAGATGTCTATCTCGAGGACCGACTGTCAAATAGTATTCACGACCTGAAACAGTCTCCCTATAATTTTGCCTCCGAAAGTGGCACCTTCAACGACCGTTTCATCTTGCGTTATACGGATAAAACCTTAGGAACTTCAAATTTCGAAACCTTGGAAAACCAGGTTTTAGTTTCCAATACAAACAAACAAATAAAAATCAATTCATTTGCCGAAACGATAGACAAAGTATTGATTTTTGACTTATTGGGAAAGAAAATTTATCAAAAAAACAATGTCAATAGCAATGAATTGTCGATGCCCAATTTGGCTTCAGACCAGCAAGTTTTATTGGTAAAAGTGACTTTGCAAAACGGTCAAACCATCACCAAGAAAATCGTGTATTAAGGATTGTTTCAAATCCGCCACAATCCGTTTTGCGGTTTCGAAATGTTTTATTGTATTTAAAGAAAAAGTAGGAAGAATTTTATTAGATTTGTTTTACTTGCCTTTGGGAATGGGCACGGAAAAAATTTCCAAGCTATTCGTAACGTGGTGTTTTGAATTTACGAGTAATTGAATGCTTAAGCATTATAATATAAATCCATTTCACTAATTACGAGATCAACTACATCAATATATTAATATGAAAAACAAACCTTTTGTAATTTTTATTTCTTTAGTGCTAATTTATGTAGTATATAAAGCTGCTTCCTTTTTAATTTTAAATTCACAAATTACGGATGACACTATCAAACCGAAGATAAAATTGAGCCAACTTGTTACTATTTCGGAAGAAAGAGTTAAATACAATCAAAGCTTTTATTTCAATAACGATTTTATTGGATTTAATGCTTTTATTGATAAAAAGTACTTTATAACTGTTACAAAACTTGGGAGAGTTTCAAAAGGATATAAAATTATAAAATCTGATAAAAAACTAAAATATAGTTCAGATATCTATCCTTTTGACTCATCATTCTCTGAATAT
>CAIOTL010000210.1 GCA_903861155.1 uncultured Bacteroidota bacterium | reverse complement strand
TCTTTTAAAATCAATAAAAAATAATAAATCAGAATACTCAAACGCAGTTTCTAATTTATATTTAACTATCGTTTATTTCAACCAAAACAGAAATTGCACAGAAATTAAAACCCAATTTAACAAAGCCAAAATATTAGAAAATGATGATGATTTTAATGAGTTTTATGAGTTATTAAAAAATAAAATAACAAAAAGATGCGGTTTGTAAAAACAACCCGACGTATTAAATACTCACTAAGTTTCTTGGGTTTGATTACTCATTCTTTGAATATTCGAGCGGTCTTGTTTTGAAACCCGTACCCAAATACAAAAAAATGTTTCCAATCTAGCCCCGATTACTTCACTTTGATTCTATTTTTATTGGAGTTCAGTGAACTTCGTTTCCAGTAAAAATACTTTATGTTCTTCCTTTAAGAACATAAAGATTGAAACGTAAAGTGGGAACATTTTATGCAAATAAACCCATTTTTTAGCCCCAGAAACTAAAAAAAGTTCAGCTCAAAAAACTAAATTTACCTTCCACCATTCGCTCGAAGATCCGCGATACATTGCGCGTCCAGTTGTGGCGCAGCACCTAAATTTGAAAGACTATTTCCTGATTCTGAAAGCCAATACATTAAGCAACTTTGATCTGTACAATGATTGGGATGCAACGTGTCTTCATGATTGCTTTGTATGGGCGCTCCCAAATTGACAAGTCCTAGAATGTGTCCAAACTCATGCGTAATGACTGTAGTTTCCAATAAACTTCTACTGGGTTGGGTTGGGTTATTGCTTAACTTTTGAATGGTATTTTCGAAAATAATAAAAGAAGTATTTCTATAGGACTCTCCTAAAATATACTTTGTGCTCGTATCTGCTGCTGATTTTCCATCTGCAAAAAATGCCCAAATTGCTATTTGATTAGAAGTATTGTATTTTGTTCTGTCGGCGTCTTCAAGGGCAATAAATTGGGGATTGGTATAAGTTGTAAATCCAGGAGAAGGGAGGGCTCTTTTCACAATAGTTATTCCATTTGGTTTAAATGTTCTTGCCTCGATAAAAGATACAAAATTGTTAATCGCTGTTGCTGACGGTTCATATCCGGTGACGTAAGCTACTTCTATAACCATACTCGTATACTTTTTATCAGATAACAAATCACTGGAGGAACTCCCCAAAGTCTGTTGATTCATACTGACAGTATTTGCAGAACCATTATTTAAAGTATCCCCATTAGAACAGGATGAAGTAAAAGCTAAGCCAACTATCAGAATTACAATTATTTTTTTCACTCTTTATATAAATTAGTGTTATTGATACTTATCAAACCGTAATCAGAAATACCATTTAGATAGTATAAACTCAAATTAATATTTATTAGTATAACTGTACTTCCCTTTTATATATTTACTATTTGTTAATTAAAATGAAGTAGACTAAATAATTTCTTCAGGTATGTACAAAAAAACAAAAACCCTTTCGGAAATGACTTTCGAAAGAGGTTTTATTTGAAAAATTATTGCTTCAGTTCTAATCTAAAAACTTTTGGAGAAACTCAATAAAATCGTTTGTTTGTAATAAGGCTTTAATGGTTTTTGAAAAAAATCACCAGTCAAAGTTGCCCGATGTGATAATGAAACGTTTTTGAATAGTTTAAATTTCGTAATAAACAATCCATTAACCAACCCATTTATGGAAGTTTTAGAAAAATAATCCGAAGAAATTCCCAAACGATATTGCATTTCCATCCATTTTTTAAATTTCCTGTCATACCAAATATTAAGTTCTGCTCCTAATTGTTTAAAAACAAAAAGATCATAGTTACTGTTCACGTCAAAAGTCTGGGTATAATATCCCGTATTAGCTATTTTTTGACTCGTTAAACCATACAAACTTACAGAATATGGAGAAAGTGAAAACCTAAAAAAATCGTTAGGTTGGTATTTTATACCTGGCGAAAGTGTCACTTCATAAGGACTTAAAAAAGCCTGAGTTTTTCCACTATTATTGTAGTCTTTAAAATAATTTCCGTCATAAATGGTAAAAATAGAAGTATTGGTTTTTACAATTAAATTGACCTTCCATTTACTGTTTTTATCCATTGAATACGAAAAATCATGTAAGGTAACAAATTCGTCACTGATCTTTTGAATATGAGCACTGTTAGTCAATCCTGACTTTTGCAAGGCTAAGTTCCAGTGTAATTCATTGGTCATTGCAAATCGATTTCCTTCTTTATTATAATCTAATCCCAAATCTAAGGCACTTGTTGCAGAAAAGCTTTTTTTATCTGTACCTGAAGGTGGATTAAATTCTAAAATATTGCTGATATTTAAACCAATCCCAAAAGTAAAATGATACGATTTAACCGGTTCTTCCGCTTCATCTGTAACTTTTGGTTTATCATCGAAAAGTTTATTGACAACTAAATTTTTATCGTATTTGTCATATATAATAGTATCTACCATCGTTTTCAAGATGGAAGCTTTCACTACTTTATCTTTTGTATTAATAAAAGCATAGTTGTATTTTGTGTGGGTTGTTTTAAGAATCTTACATCTTATTTCTGTGCTGTCTTTCTTTATTATTGCGTCTTTCTGTGCTAATATAGTACTGGTTGTAAACAAAATTACAGCCATCAAAATTTGCTTTATTCCGGATGATTTACAAATCAAAAGTTGTAGTTGATGAAATAGACAGCGTAAATTTCTTTTCATAGTGACAAAATTTTAGGTAAATTTATTTTAATAAAACAAGGAAGCTTTTTAACTTCCTTGTTACTTATTTTAGCGAGTACTTTTAACAGAAACTCCTTTTTCTTTGATAGATCTACAAGCACCGCCGTCTATTTCTATTATAAAATGACTCGAAACATATGATTTTAAATTTACTTTTTCATTATTATTCATTTCAATCTTTTGATAAGTAAAAGAAATTCCCAAATCATACTCACCATCGTCACAATCATTTGGCATTACAAACTCACCATTTTCAAAAGGTATGCTTTTAACCGACTGCTTATAGCCTTTATCAAACGAGGCTTTAATCCAATCATAAGTGCCTTTACTAATAATTCCAGTTGGCTCTGAACTACTTTTTCCTTTGGCTTGACCAGATGCCAAATCATTTGAACTTGTTACTTCGACAATTGTCTTATCGCTTGGACTCACTATAAATGTAACCGGTTTATGCATTCTTTTGCCCGTTGGCAAACCACTTGCTGTATCTCTCGGGCTCACAATTGTATGATCAAAAACAATGGAACATCCGTTTTCTGTTGGGCTAATTTTCACGGCAAGAATTGGCCATTGATTTGTAGAACCATCTCCTCCGTTTGTATTGTTATTTTTGGTTTTTTGTTTTGTACTAGTTTCTTGTGCCATTAAGGGATTAAAAATGCAGGACACTATTATGAGAACTACTGATATAAAAATTGACTTTTTCATAATTTAAAGTTTAATTGCTGTTGTAAATTAAAACAGGAAGTAAAGAACTTCCTGTTTTAATTTTTATTTTAGGTTATTTTGTTGTGGTTTTTTTAGGTTTTTTGTCTCCCGGCAATCCTTTTTCGTTGATGGCCATAGCTGTACAGCCACCATTTTCTATCGTCAAGATAAAAGAAGATGCGCATCTTCCTGAACCTGAATTTGACGCACCCCAACTCCAATCTGCCGTCAAGGAGCAAGTACCATCTGGACAATTGATTGGTATTTCACATTCTCCATCATCACAAGAGACTTGCGAACTTTTTCCTCCACATCTCATTGTGAAATGAAAATCTTGCATTGAAACTTTTCCTGCTCCAGCTCCGGAACCTGCGGTTTTATCTACTTCTTTAGTGATGACTAATGGATTGTGCATTCTTTTCCCTGTCATTAGTCCGCTTCCGGCATCTTTAGGATTTGTTATTTCGGTCACGGAATTATCTGATGCACTTACACTGAAATCGGATTGGGCTTTATAATAATCATACCCTTTCTTTCCTGTTGGCAAACCACTTGCTGCGTCTCTAGGCGACTTCACGTCATATTCAAATGCAATAGTACAACCAGTATCTGTGGGAACTATTCTTGCTTTAACATTTTTTTTCAAGTCATAGCCCGATGATTTCCCAGCAGCATCTTGAGCAAATAACTGGCTTGTGCTAGTTGTAACGGCAATAAAAGCGATTGCTACAAAAATTGATTTTTTCATATGTTGATATTTATTGTTTTTATTGTTTTATGTAATTGCTTCGCCTGTTCACTTTCGCTCGGGTTGCCTATCATTATTGGTGTATATGACCCAATCATGTTCATGCTCATTTCATAATATTGCCTTTATAATATTAGCTTAATTAATCCATTATTTTTTTACACCATTTATTTTTAAATAAGGATTAAGAGCTTTAGATTCTTGCGATGTTGTATCTTTTGCAGCTTTACCCGGTGTCCATTTGATATTAGCGACATGTTTTTTCTGGGTAGTGGCTGCACTTTCAGCGTTCCCGCTTTGTCCTGCAGCCTCTGCTTGTTTGTTTGCATTAGATAATTTAATCGTATAATGCTGTTTCTCCGTCATCATTGCATCATTGCCTTTCCCTTTTTGGGTTATAGTTCCTTTGGGCTCTATGTTTGCATTCGTTAATTTAATTGTATAATGCTGTTTCTCCGTCATCATTGCATCATTGCCTTTTCCTTTTTGGGTAATAGTTCCTTTGGACTCTCTCGAAGCATTATCGGGGGATATTTTTAAATAACCACTCTCTTTATGTTCTTTATAACGTGCCCCCCCTTTTATATCTCCAGTTTCGCTATTTACCGTCTCAAGGGGGAATTTTTTCAAATCCTCGGCAGATACTTTTCTGCTGGACGGTTTAATTATAGTGTCCTTTTTACTAACTTGCGCAAAAGTTATAGAACCAAATAATAATGCTCCGAGGAATGCGATCGATTTTTTCATATTTCAAAAATTTTAAAAGTGATAAAAATAATTTATTTGTTACTCAACCCAATGATGCTATTTATGTAGCCATTTCTCCTATTCACGGTCGTGGTGTTTTTGCACAAAAAGCCATTAAGTCCGGAACTATTTTAGAGGAATGTCCCGTAATAAAAATGAAGCTTGAGGAAATGACTGTTCGAAAACATATGTTGTTAAACTATTATGCCTTTATGATAGACGAACAACAAGAATACACCGGTATTGCATTAGGTTATGGCTCGTTATACAATCACGCCGACAATTATAATGCTGTTTATTATTACGATAATGAAAAAGAACTTATGATTTTTGAAGCAGTGCAAGCTATTGCCAAGAACCAAGAAATTACTATTAATTATCTAGGTTCAGATTCTTCTGGACAAACCATTGAAAACTGGATCAATAAACCCGAGTTATGATTTTATAGTCTTAAAAATTTGAATAAAAATAATCATTTTTTGTTAATGCTGTTATTTTTAATTAAAATAAATAAATATTAAAAAACCCTTTCAAAAAATAATTTTCGAAAGGGTTTTAAATTGATTAAGAAACAGTCCTAAATCCTAGCGATTGCTTTAATTTCGTCAATGATTCTGAATGCTAAAGCATCAGCTTGTTGTTGTGAAGGCGCTTCAGTATAAATTCGAATTATCGGTTCGGTATTCGATTTTCTGAGGTGAACCCATTCGTTGGCAAAGTCAATTTTCACTCCGTCAATAGTTGTACTATCTTCGTTTTTGTATTTCTCGGTCATGGCTACAAGGATCGCATCCACATCGATTTGAGGCGTCAATTCGATTTTGTTTTTGCTCATATAATATTCCGGATACGAAGCACGCAAAGCAGAAACGGTCATTTTTTTATTAGCTAAATGCGTCAAAAACAGCGCCACACCCACCAAACTATCACGCCCATAATGCAACTCCGGATAGATAATTCCTCCATTTCCTTCGCCACCAATGATGGCATTATTTTTCTTCATTAAATCGACAACGTTCACCTCGCCTACTGCGCTGGCTTCATAGTTTCCGTTATGATTGTAAGTCACGTCAAGTAAAGCACGGGAGGAGGACATATTCGAAACTGTATTCCCCGGCGTTTTCCCCAATACGTAATCGGCGCAAGCCACCAAAGTATATTCTTCGCCAAACATTTCGCCATCTTCGCAGATGAAAGCCAAACGATCTACATCAGGATCCACGACAACACCTAAATCGGCTTTTTCTTTGACCACCAATTCCGAAATATCGGTCAAATGTTCTTTCAAAGGTTCTGGATTATGGGGAAAATGTCCGTTGGGTTCGCAATATAATTTTACGACTTCAACGCCCATTAATTCGAGTAATTTTGGAATAATAATTCCTCCCGAAGAATTTACTCCATCCACCACCACCTTGAATTTTGCTGCTTTTACCGCTTCAATGTCGACTAAAGTCAAGTTCAAGACTTCGTCGATATGAATATCCATGTAGGCATCATTCACGGTAATTTCTCCCAAACTATCCACATCTGAAAAGTCGAATGCTTCGGCTTCGGCAATTTGGAGGATTTTCTCTCCTTCGATACCGTTCAAAAATTCTCCTTTATCGTTCAATAATTTCAAGGCATTCCATTGTTTCGGATTATGCGAAGCGGTTAGAATAATTCCTCCATCGGCATTTTCCAAGGGAACGGCAATTTCAACCGTTGGCGTTGTCGAAAGTCCTAAATCGACCACGTCAATTCCTAAGCCTATTAATGTATTTACTACCAAATTATGAATCATTGGTCCCGAAATTCTGGCGTCACGACCCACTACAACCTTAAATTTCTTATTGTCATTACCCTTTTTCAACCAAGTTCCATAAGCCGAAGCAAATTTTACCGCATCAACTGGCGTGAGGTTATCGCCTACTTTACCACCAATGGTTCCTCGAATTCCTGATATCGATTTTATTAAAGTCATTCTTATTCTTTTAGATTATAAATTATAAATTTTGAATTTCTTACAAATATAACAATAATTGACAGTCTATAAAAGCCATTTAATAATTTAAAATTCATAGATTAGTCGAATGAATTTTCTAGCTCACATATACCTTTCCGGAGACAATGATTTGATAAAAATTGGCAATTTTATGGCCGATGGCATTCACGGAAAACACTTTGATACTTTTCCTTTGGAGATCCAAAAAGGAATCATTCTGCACCGTGACATCGACACTTTTACCGATGCGCATCCTGTATTTAGACAAAGTACCAAAAGACTGCACGCCAATTACCATCACTATTCGGGCATTATCGTAGATATTTTTTACGACCACTTTTTGGCAAAAAACTGGAGCCATTATTCTGATGAAAGATTAGAAGATTTTTCAGCACGTTTTTACCAATCTTTGAGAGACAATTATGATGATTTGACTCCAAAAACCCAAAAAATGATGCCTTATATGATAGATTACAATTGGCTGGTGAGTTATCAAACTGTTGAAGGTATCGAAATAATTTTGGCAAAAATGGATACCCGAATGAAACGTGATTCGAATATGCGGTTTTCAGTGGCTGAGTTAAGAACATATTATTCCGATTTTGAAGCTGAATTCACTGCTTTTTTTGAAGAATTGTTTGCCTATACGACCCAAAAAATAATTAGGTTATGAAAAAAATAGTCTTACTCATTTCCTTTTCCATTTTCTATTTGATTCCAGATAAAACTTGGTCCAAAACCGGTTTGGTAACCCAAAAAGCGATGGTAGTTTCAGCACGTGAAGAAGCTTCTAAAATTGGTGTCGAAATCATGAAAAAAGGCGGAAACGCTTTTGATGCTATGGTTGCCACCGAATTGGCGCTTGCGGTTGCTTATCCTTATGCAGGAAATATTGGAGGCGGAGGATTTATGGTTTTCAGAAAAGCTAAAGGAGAAACTGGCACACTGGATTTTCGAGAAAAAGCGCCTTTGGCAGCCAAAAAGGATATGTATCTTGACAAAAACGGAAACGTGATTCCCAATTTAAGTGTCGATGGCGCATTGGCAATTGGCGTTCCGGGAACCATTGCAGGAGTTTTTGCTGTTCACGAAAAATTAGGTAAACTTTCGATGGCGGAAATTATGAAACCCATAATTGCTTTGGCAAAAAAAGGACTCGAAATTACCAAAAAAGAGGCGAAAACATTGCAAAATTATCACGCTATTTTGGTAAAAGTTAACGGCGAGAAAACTTTGCTTGCCCAAAATTATAAAGCGGGCGATACCCTAAAATATCCTGCGCTAGCTGAAACTTTGATGAGAATATTAAAAAATGGAAAGGACGAATTCTACAAAGGCGAAACCGCCAAGAAAATGGTTGATTTTGTCCAAAAAAAGGGCGGAATCATAAGCCTTAAAGATTTGGCAAACTATGAAGTTAAATGGCGAGAACCAGTAATCTTCCACTATAAAGATTTGAAAATTATCTCGATGTCACCGCCCTCAAGCGGAGGAATGACATTGGAACAAATTATGAAAATGATTGAACCCTATCCAATTTCTAAATTTGGTCATAACAGTGTAAAAACGATTCAAGTTGTAACGGAAGCGGAACGAAGAGCTTATGCGGACAGGAATTATTTTCTGGGTGATCCTGATTTTATAAAAATTCCACGCAATGAATTGCTCGACAAAAATTACTTAAAACAAAGAATGCAATCTTTTGATTGGAATAAAGCTACTCCGTCTTCAGAAGTATCGCACGGAGTTATCTCAGCATCAGAAAGTAACGAAACCACTCATTTTTCGATTGTTGATGCTGACGGAAATGCAGTTTCGGTAACTACAACACTAAATGGAGCTTATGGTTCTAAGTTATATTCAGATGAATTGGGTTTCTTTTCAACAACGAAATGGATGATTTTAGTGCCAAACCTGGAGCTCCAAATTCCTATGGTTTAGTTGGTGCTGCTGCCAATAGTATCGCACCTCAAAAGAGAATGTTAAGCTCGATGAGGCCAACAATAGTAGAAAAAAACGGCAAATTATTTATGGTATTAGGTTCGCCTGGAGGTTCGACAATCATAACTTCAGTATTGCAAACGATTTTGAATGTTCGGGAATTTAAAATGAGTATGCAGGAAGCCGTCAATGCTCCTCGTTTTCATCATCAATGGTTGCCTGATGAATTGGTTTTTGAGCCCAATGCCTTTTCGAAAATGACTTTAGAAAGTCTAAAACAAAAAGGATACATCATCAACGAAAAAAATCCATCTGTTCTAGGGAAAGTAGATGCTATTCTAATGTTGCCTACCGGTCAATTAGAAGGTGGAGCCGACAAAAGAGGAGATGATAAAGCAGTGGGATTTTAGTGAGTTGTCAGTAGTGAAAAGTGAGAATTTATGGAACTTATTGTAGAATTAGAGAAAGCTTTTGCTGAAAAAAGCAATACAGAAAATGCCTTTGCAATGGCCAAATATATGCGGAATCATTTTTCTTTTTTTGGAATCAAAACAGAAGAAAGAAGGCTGATTTTTAAGAAATTTTGCAAAGAAAACCAAAAGGAAATTCAAGAGAAACCAAGAGAAATAGCCTTAAAATTGTATTCAAAACAACAACGGGAATTGCATTATTGCGCCATTGAAATTTTGATAAAACAACTCAAAGGAAATTATAAAAAAGAAGACCTTCAACTCATCGAAAAACTTCTGATTACAAACTCTTGGTGGGATAGTGTTGATACTATTGCCAAATATATTCTGGGAGAATATTTATTAGAATATCCATTAGAAACTGAAAAAGTAATCGAGCATTTTTCAAATTCCGAAAATATATGGCTCAACCGAAGTGCAATCCTTTTTCAATTGGGATACCAACAAAAAACCAATTTTTATTTGCTACAATCGGAATGTGAGAAACATAAAAATTCCAAAGAATTCTTCATTCAAAAAGCCATTGGCTGGGCTTTGCGGGAATATGGAAAAACCAATCCCGAAGCCGTATGGAATTATGTAAATCAAACTGACCTAAAACCTTTGAGTAAAAAAGAAGCCCTGAAAAACATCCGAGAAAAGCAAAAATAATAGTAAATTAGCACTTTCTTAAAAAAACAAAATGCTCAAAAGATATTTTTATAAATTAGAAAATATAATTGCTTGGTCACAATCGATACTCACCCCAAAACAATTTATCTTCTTGTCAAGCATTTTAGTTGGAATTACTTCGGGTTTTGCTGTTATTATTTTAAAAACTTTTGCGCATCTAGTTTATTCTTTTGCTACTTATATTAATGGAATTTTAAAATTAAGTTTCATCAACAGTCTTTTGCCCATGATTGGAATCGTATTGACTGTTTTTGTGGTCAAAAGAGTTTTGGGAGGAACTATTGAAAAAGGAACTTCACAGATTTTGCATGCTGTTGCTAAGAAAGCGAGCATCATTCCCCAAAAACAAATGTACGCTCAAATCTTGACGAGTTCCCTCACGGTTGGTTTAGGAGGTTCTGCGGGTTTAGAAAGTCCCATTGTGATTACCGGAGCAGCCTTTGGATCGAATTATGCCCAAAGGTATACATTAAGTTATAGCGACAGAACACTTCTCATAGGCTGTGGCGTTGCAGCGGGAATTTCCGCTGCGTTTAATGCGCCCATCGCCGGTGTATTGTTTGCCATCGAAGTTTTATTAGTTGATGTGAGTATTTCAGCCTTTACACCCATTATGATTGCTGCTGCTGCTGGCACATTGGTGTCCTTAATTGCTTTAGATGAATCGGTTTTATTATCCTTTAAACGTCAGGAAAACTTCAATTATCATTTTATTCCCTACTATATTTTTTTGGGAATTCTCACTGGATTTATCTCCATTTACTATGCCCGGAATTTTCAAAGAGTCGAACATTTTTTTGCCCATCTTAGATTTAGTCCCTATAAAAAGGCACTGATTGGTGCTTCGATTTTAGCCGCAATAATCTTTATTTTTCCATCTCTTTTTGGCGAAGGCTACGAAAGCATCAAAATATTATCTGAAAACCCCAGTCGATTGTTAGAAAACACTTTGTTTAGCACTTATCGAAATAACGATTGGATCCTTTTGATATTTATTGGTTTTACAATGATGCTCAAGGTTTTTGCCACCGGAATCACCTTGGGAAGTGGAGGAAATGGAGGCAACTTTGCTCCTTCCCTATTTTTGGGTTCCTATGCCGGATATTTTTTTTCCAAATTTTTAAACTTGACTGGACTCACCAAATTACCTATCAGCAATTTTACGATGGTTGGAATGGCCGGAATTCTCAGCGGATTATTCCACGCTCCACTAACCTCCATTTTCCTCATTGCTGAAATAACCGGAGGTTATGACTTGATGATTCCATTGATGATCGTAACTTCTATCAGTTTTGCAATTTCTAAACGTTTTGAAAAACATTCGATGGATGTGAAACCTTTGGTTAAAAAAGGGAATGTTTTTACAACTAATAAAGACACCAACATCCTTTCGACATTAAATCCCAATTCGCTTATTCAAACTGATTTCTTAACGATTTCACCTGACGAAAATCTGGAAAAATTGGTCGATTTGATTTCCCATTCCAACCAAGTTATTTTTGCGGTTGTCAACAAGGAAATGCATTTACTTGGCATAGTCCACTTCAACAATATCAGGGAAATTATCTTTAATAGTTTTAGAGTAAAGCACACTTTGGTAAAAGAAATTATGACTCCAACAATTGATGTAATTTACTCAGCAGACAGTATGGAAACTATTATGAATAAATTCGAAAAAGCCAGAGTCACCTTTTTGCCTGTTCTTAAAAACGGAAAATATTACGGTTTTATATCGAAAGCGACTACGCTTGAAGCCTATAGGGCTAAATTAAGATTTATGACAATAGAATAATTCACAATTATTTAGTAATCAAATGTCCCATTTAGAAAACCTTTTTTTGCAAGTCGAAAACGTGAAAGTCATTGACGGCACGATTCCCTATTCGCACTATATTTCGTTAGATCTGTCAGTTGCCAACGCGGAATTATCAAAAATAGATTTGGGAAATGCCATCGTTTTTGAATACTACATCGAGAATCATCTTCAAAAAAAAAGCGGGAAAGTTGCTTTTGGCGGTTACAACGAAAAACGAAATCTATACAACCAAAATAGCCATTTTAACGAGGAAGAAAGAAATATTCATTTAGGAATTGATTTTTGGATAAAAGCTGGAACACCCGTTTTGGCGGCTCTTGATGGCATAGTTTATGGTTTTGATTTTAATACTGGCATTGGAAATTATGGTCCAACAATTATTTTAAAACATCAACTTGAACATCAAGTTTTTTATACTCTATATGGACATTTATCAATGGAAAGCATCGAAAATATCGAAATTGGAACCCTTTTCAGGAAAGGACAAACTCTGGCAACTTTGGGCGACGCATCGGTAAATGGTGGTTATGCCCCCCATTTGCATTTTCAGATTATTAAAAATATAGAAGCTAATTTCAGTGATTATCCTGGTGTTTGCAGTCAGAAAACCCTGTCCTATTACTTAGGGAATTGTCCTGACCCAAATTTATTGTTAAAAATAGAAGGAAAACACCCAATGAAATAATTTCAAAAACTTCCCACCTCCTTTAACAATAAATATAACTATCTTTATGTCAAATTTTTAAATCTACAAAAAATGAAAACATACGAGTTATTTACACCAACAAAAATTGGTTCTTCGCTGTTGAAAAACAGAATTGTTATGGCACCAATGACAAGATGCAGAGCGATTGAAAATATTCCCAATGCCCTTATGGCGGAATATTACCAACAACGTTCGGGTGCCGGATTAATCCTAACCGAAGGCACTTCGCCATCACCCAATGGACTTGGGTATGCCCGAATTCCGGGTATTTTTAATAATGTGCAAGTCGAAGGCTGGAAAAAAATAACCGAAGGTGTCCACAAAAATGGAGGTAAAATAATTGTTCAGTTGATGCATTGCGGAAGAATCAGTCATCCGCTCAATATGAAGGAGGGAACACAAATACTTGCTCCTTCGGCAGTGCAAGCGGCTGGACAAATGTGGACAGACTCGAAGGGATTACAGGACTTTATTGTTCCAAAAGAAATGACTTTGCAAGATTTATCCCAAACTAAAACAGAATTTGTTAGCGCTGCAAAAAATGCTTTACTCGCCGGATTTGACGGTGTCGAACTCCATTCGGCCAATGGTTATTTGCTGGAAGAGTTCCTTTCGCCAATAAGCAACATCCGAAAAGATACTTATGGCGGAAATATTGAGAACCGATGTCGTTTCGTAATTGAAGTAGCAACCGCCGTTGCACAAGCTATTGGGAAAGAAAAGACCGGTATTCGTTTATCGCCCTATGGTGTAGCGAGTGATATGCCTCTTTATCCTGAAATCGATGCCACCTATGATTACTTGTCTAAAGAACTCAACAAATTGGATCTTGCCTATATTCATCTTGTAGATCATTCCGCAATGGGAGCGCCCGCTGTGCCTTTGGAAATCAAGAAAATAATTCGTCATAATTTTCGAAATACCCTTATTCTTTGTGGTGGATATGACAAGGAAACTGCCGAAACTGCTATTGAAAATGGACTTGCCGACCTTATCGCATTTGGACGGCCATTTATCAACAATCCCGATCTTGTGGAACGATTTGAAAACGATTGGCTTTTGTCACAGGAACTTAATATGGACTTGTTCTACTCTGCCGATGAAAAAGGATATACGGATTATCCTTTTCACAAAAATTGATCCAAAAATTGATTTTGGAAAAACCCATTACAAATCGGACATACTATGGAAAATATAAACCAATTGCTGGCTTTATTGGGGAGTGAAAAAGATTTTTTGCTGCATCATGTGTGCCAAACCATCCCCAAAGATCAAATTCATTTGCCCAGTTCATCGCCTATTGATACTCATTTCTTGCCAAGTAATCGGAATGCTCAAACGATTCGGAGTTTAACCCAGCTATACGAAAACGGCAGCCTTTCGGGCACCGGCTATCTTTCTATTTTACCTGTAGATCAAGGTATTGAGCATACGGCAGGAAGCTCCTTTTCGCCAAATCCCATTTATTTTGATCCTGAAAATATCATAAAATTGGCTATTGAAGCGGGTTGCAATGCCGTTGCTTCCACAATGGGCGGAATGGCGATGCTTTCCAGAAAATATGCCCATAAAATTCCGTTCGTGGTCAAAATTAATCACAACGAACTGCTGACTTTCCCCAATAAATATGATCAAATTATGTTTGCCAGCGTGCGAGATGCTTGGAATATGGGTGCGGTGGCCGTTGGAGCAACCGTTTACTTTGGTTCCGCCGAATCGGACCGGCAAATTATAGAAGTGGCAAAGACTTTTGAAGAGGCACACCATTTGGGCATGGCGACCATTCTTTGGTGTTATTCCAGAAATGACGCCTTTATAAAAGACCGCATCGATTACAATTCGGCCGCAGACATAACGGGTCAGGCCAATTATTTGGGTGTTTCCCTACAGGCGGATATCATTAAACAAAAATTACCAACTAGCAACGGCGGTTTCACGGCAATCCAATTTGCCAAAACCAATCCTGAAATGTACACCAAATTATGCAGTGACCATCCCATAGATTTATGCCGATATCAGGTGATGAATTGCTATTCAGGACGTATAGGGATGATTAATTCCGGAGGCGAATCAAAAGGCGAAACCGATTTGGCAGAAGCCGTAAAAACTGCTATAATCAACAAACGAGCGGGTGGAACTGGAATAATTATGGGTCGAAAAGCCTTTCAGCGCCCTTTTGGTGAAGGCATACAACTCCTCCATGCGGTTCAAGAAATTTATTTATCCCAAGAAATTACCATCGCCTAAACCTTGGATTATTACTTGGAAATTGTTGCTGCCTAATTTTATTGTTAAAAATAACCTAAGCGCTATTCAAAAACAGGAATATCCCTTTAAGTTTGCAGTGCATTTATGAATGGTATAATTTCTTTCATAATAACTAACACTAAAATTAAAAAAAAACAATGCAAATTGA
The DNA here is from genome assembly GCA_903861155.1 of uncultured Bacteroidota bacterium. Taxonomy (GTDB): domain Bacteria; phylum Bacteroidota; class Bacteroidia; order Flavobacteriales; family Flavobacteriaceae; genus Flavobacterium. The sequence continues at coordinate 3,610 of CAIOTL010000210.1, read as the reverse complement.
TACTAAACTTTTATTATTGCTTTTTTTTGTCTTTTCAAAACCTGCTTTCAGTCAAGAATTAACCACTACTAAAACATCCAAACCCTATCCAGCAACTGCCAGTTGGGATTTTATTTGTGAAAACTATGCTTTAACTGGAATTGCCAAGGTTCAAATTGCCAAAACCGACAAAGGCGGAACCCTGAAATTAGCCGTGCAAACCACCGATTCTTCCTTTATTATTTCGGGAACCGTGTATGTTTATCTTTCGGACAACACCATCATTGTCTGTTCTGACAAAGGGATTCGGGAGAATATTGATCATCAAATCATAGGCTATTACACTTTTTCGCCCATTGAAATGAACCGATTAAAAAAGACCGATATCCGGTCGCTTCGATTTAACATCAACGGAAATCAAAAGAAATTCAGCAGTCAAACAGGCAATTTTACTGGCTTTAACCAAAAATCTTATTATTTAGACGATAAAGACAAATCGACTACAATTTACAATACCGCCCAGGAAATAGCAACACTTTACAAATAGCTACTTTCTTATTTAACGAAAAATCATTTGAAGCATCGCAAACTCAACTTTTGGGTTCCCTAAATCAGAATTTCGACAACCCTATTTCCTACAAAAAAACAAAAAATAATGATTTCATCTTAAAAAAATTATTATTTTTACTGTTCAATTTTTTTTCGGAATGACCTCAAACGAAAACATCCTCTTTCAATTCTATACCGCTTTTGCCAATGCAGATGCGGCACAAATTTGCGAATGCTATCAGCCCAATGCGACATTTAGTGATCCCGTTTTTGGACTATTGAAAGGAAACGAAATTTGTCAAATGTGGAAAATGCTCCTCGAAAGAAGCAAAGGAAATCTAAAAATCGACTTCACGAATATCAATGCAGACGGATCTTTAGGCTCTGTTTTGTGGACTGCAACCTATAATTACAGTACAACCAACCGGAAAGTGGTAAACAGTATCAAAGCACATTTTCTATTTAAGGACGGACTAATTATCAAGCATACCGATGATTTCGATATTTGGAAATGGTCAAAACAAGCATTGGGATTTAAGGGTTTTCTTTTGGGTTGGACTGGTTTTATGCAAAGAAAAATCCAGGAACAAGCGCGTTTGTCGCTAAAAATATACATCGAAAAAAACAAAAATAAATAAGCCATTATTAACTGAAAATCAATAGTTTTAGCTAGCGGACTTAATGGTTGCAAGGTTGCAAGAGTTTTAAAAATTTTCAGAACCTGAAAAGTAAGCAACATTAAAGGGAATCGTCTGAACAATAGCTGTTGCCAATAAAAAAATATTTGAAATTCTAAATCCTTTTAAAAAAAGGTGTAAAATTGAAAATATCCCAAAAACATCCTGTTAATTTTAGTTATTTTTTACTAAATTTGAATGTTATGCCAGTGTCTCAAGGGGGAATTTTAAACAGGCAAACTCAATATGAAAGTATTATAGAATCTTCATTCGAATATGAGCGCAAAAAAAATAGCTAGTCCAACAAAAGTTGAAAACGATTCCGCTTCAAAAACATCCAAAACCAAAACGACAATTGGAGCGGAAAACAACGATTTTCCTATTGTGGGAATCGGAGCTTCGGCAGGTGGATTAGAAACTTTGGAACAGTTTTTTACTAATATGCCCGTAAACAGTGGAATGGCTTTTGTGGTAATTCAGCATCTTGACCCAACCCACGTTGGTATGATGCCGGAACTCTTACAACGAATGACGTCAATGAAGGTCTATCAGATCACTGATCTGCTCAAAATAATTCCCAATTGTGTCTACGTAATTCCTCCCAACAAAAGTATGTCGATTCTCAACGGTAGGTTGCATTTATTTGTACCAACGGAATCACGTGGGCTGCGGATGCCCATTGATCTATTCTTGCGTTCCTTGGCCGAAGACAAAAGGGAAAAAAGCATTGGAATCATCCTTTCGGGAATGGGTTCTGACGGCAGTTTAGGTTTGAAAGCCATCAAAGAAAAAAACGGAATCGTACTCGTTCAAGATCCAAATACAGCAAAATTTGACGGAATGCCCAGTAGCGCCATCGATGCCGTGCACCCTGACATTATAGCACCGGCCCAAGAGTTACCCGCTAAATTAATTGATTTTCTTCAATTTATTCCGGCAGTCAAAACGGAGTTGGATATTGACAGCAAATACCTAGGAAATCTCGATAAAATCATTATTTTGCTCAGGGAACAATCTGGTCACGACTTTTCATTGTACAAAAAAAGCACCTTGTTTCGCCGTATCGAAAGACGCAAAAGCATCCATCATATTGACAAAATCCAGAATTACGTTCGTTTTTTACAGGAAAATCCAAGCGAAGTGGAAATCCTTTTCCAGGAATTGCTCATAGGCGTAACCAGTTTTTTTCGCGATACTGCAGTTTGGGAAAAACTCAAGGAGAAAATTCTTCCTGAAATAATCGAAAAACTGACAGCCGGATACCTAATTCGTGCTTGGGTTACGGGATGTTCTACCGGTGAAGAAGCTTATTCGCTGGCAATTACATTTAAGGAAGTAATGGAAAAAGCGAATCCTAAAAAGAAAATTAGGTTGCAAATTTTCGCCACTGATCTTGACAACGAAGCCATCGAAAAAGCACGCAAAGGTTTTTTCTTTGAAAACATAATTGCCGATGTTTCGCCAGAACGGCTGTCTAAATTTTTCATAGCCGAAAATAAGGGTTACCGCATCAATGCCGCTATTCGAGAAATGGTGGTTTTTGCCCCACAAAATGTAATCAAAGATCCACCATTTACAAAACTCGACCTCCTGATGTGTCGCAATATGATGATTTATATGGAATCGGAATTGCAGAAAAAATTAATGATCTTATTCAATTATAGCTTAAATCCTGACGGAATCATGATCCTTGGCACAGCCGAAACCTTGGGCACAGATAATGAAGACTTTGAAGCTCTGGATACAAGACTAAAATTTTTCAAACGAACCTCGACAAAAACACCTTCGAGACTTATCGATTTTCCAAGTTCTTTTTCAATCTCTAAAAAAATGACATCCGAAACCAAAACACCTACAAAAGTTGTTGAAAACATTCAAACACTTGCCGATCAAATTCTACTTCAGCACTTTGCACCTGCCAGCGTTCTGGTAAACGACAAAGGCGATATCATATACATTACCGGACGCACCGGAAAATATTTAGAGCCCGTTGCCGGAAAAGCAAATTGGAATATTTATGCCATGGCGCGTGAAGGTTTGCGCCAGGAATTGCCGATAGCTTTCAGGAAAGCAATGCAAAATTTTGATCCAATAATCGTTCCAAATGTAAAAATTGGCACCGATGGCGAAACCCTAATTGTGGATATCACCATTCAACGCATCGAAAGTCCAGAAGCCATTAGAGGAATGCTATTGGTGATTTTTAAAGACGTATTTTCAAATCAGGGATTTCTTGAACCGGATGCCCAAAAAGCATCCAAAACTTCGGCTATTGGTCAAAGTGATTTGGAAGCCGAACTTAGACAATGTTTTGAGGACTTGCAAAGTACTCGCGAACAAATGCAAACCTCGCAGGAAGAACTGAAAACGACCAACGAAGAATTGCAGTCGACTAATGAGGAATT
>CAIOTL010000209.1 GCA_903861155.1 uncultured Bacteroidota bacterium | reverse complement strand
GTTTTACCTCCATTACACATCCTGGAAATGTTGGTTCGTTTATTAAAACCAAAACATCTAGCGGATCACCATCCAATGCTAATGTTTCAGGAATAAATCCGTAGTCTGCCGGATACATCATCGAAGAGAATAACATCCTGTCAAAACGCATTCTTTTTATTTCGAAATCATATTCATATTTGTTTCTGCTTCCTCTTGGGATTTCGATTAATACATCGAAAGATTTTAGTTTTGCTGCGGTCATTATTTCTATTTTATTTTATTTTCTTTATGAGTGCAAAAATAAACAAGAATCCGATATTACAATACTAAATCTATATTATCTCTGCATTATATTTAATTTATTCTCTTACTAATCAATATTCTACTTTTCTATTCCTTTTATTCAAATAATAATGCCACAATAAAAATGTAGCCGCAGATCGATATGGTTCCCATTTTGCAACATAAATTTCCATTTCCTGTTTGTCGTGAATCTCTAGCAACTCCTTTATGGTATTTACAACTGCAATATCGCCAAGCGGAATTATATCTGGTGATTGAAGAGAAAACATCAAATACACATCGATGGTCCAGTTACCAATTCCTTTAATCTTTATTAATTCATCACGAACTTGTTGCGAGGACTTTGTGGCAAGACTTTTTAAATCAATGTTATTTTTAATAATCGAATGTGATAATGCTTTTATATAAGTCGTTTTTTGTCGGCTTACGCCAAGATTTCTATACTCTTCGTCATCTAACGAAATTAATATTTCAGGAATGAAGTTTTGTTCTTTCGCTTTTAGTTTCAGGAAAATTGCTTTCGCCGAATCAATAGAAACTTGTTGTTCAAGAATCAACAGCACTAATGTCTCAAAACCTTCTGGCCTTTTTGGAATTGTAGGCAAACCATATTTTTCAATGATAAATTTAAAAATAGGTTCCTTTTCGATAAGATATTCGATAGCTTGCTTCATCCCGATATATAATTACCGTAAGGAAGTTTATTTACAATATAAACAATCAAAGTAGAAAATAACAAACATAATAAAGTAGTCAAGGGAATTGAAAAAATCGGGTTAATTAAACTAAAATCGATTCCAATTTTTGATAAATAAAATAAAACCAAAATGTGAACCAAATATATTCCGTAGCTATATTTACTAATAATATCAATAATTTTAGATGATTGAGTAGTATTCGAATTTTTAAAAACCACAAAGATCCCTATTGAAACCATTAAAGTATTCAGCGTCATATAACCATAAAAATATTGATTAAACTTTCCGTCACTAAGTGTTAAATAATAAGTTCCTGCGATTGTAATTATAACTCCCATAATGATTAACAATATTGCAGTTATGTTGATTGTAACTTTACTGTATTTAAAAGTTTTTACTGATAAATAGTAACCCAAAACTAAATACCCAATAAAATCGGAGAAATAAGACAAATCAATATCTGTAATATATTTTTCAAGAATTGGCTGATTCAGAATCAATGCCAATAACCAAATAATCAAAAAATACAAAATTTCGTTCTCCTTGCAGTTTTGAGCCCATATACTTAGGATTGGTGTAATTAGATAGATTCCAATAATCATATATATGTACCACAAGTGTGGTGAACTTCCTGACCTCAGCAAATCAAGTGACCACTTTGTAATTTCAAGCGTTGACATTTCATGATTAGGAGATAGCTTTACATAATAGGTAAATACAATATAAACAAAACTCCAAAACAAAAAAGGAAGCATTATTCTTAAAAACCGTTTTTTTAGAAACTCCCTAATTTCATAGGCTTTAGGCAATAATAATGCCCCTGTCAACATTACAAAAACGGGCACACAGAAACGAACAGCACTATCATAAAGATTTCCTGTCCACCAAACAAAGTCAGAAACCTTTCCGTATTGGATTAAAATTTGCCCCGAAACATGCAATAAAATCACACTAATAGTGGCCAAAACTCGGAGGTTATTTGTCCAAATTATTTTTTTCACATGTGGAATTTTTTCCATTTCAGTATTTTCTAATTTGACAGCAAATGTATACACTTTGATTCTTAAAAATAGAACCCGAACGAACCCTTTATTGCAAAATTACTGGAACCAGGTAAGTTCCTGTAATTGCCTCTCCAACTGCAATCCACTCTGAAAACCTTGAAAATATTTCCAATTCCTGCGTTATATTCCCAATAAGGGGTTTCTGGCGCTTTATAAATTAATCCTGATGCGTTGATTGCTTTATTCGCATCCGAAATAGTTCCAAAAACCCCTTTTACACCTATGATCTCTCTCCAATTCAGCTTTCTCATAAACGGAATTCTAGCGAAAAGTCTTCCCTGAAAATTGTGGTTCCATTGCAAAGTGACATACTGATCGGTGATAAACTCATAGAAATTCAAATTGCTAAAAGTGTTGTCAATGACAAAATAGGTCTGGTTCCCAGGAATAACGCTCATTAATCCCAAAGGGATTGCACCGAAAGTTTTTCCCATTTCGATTATCACATTCGAACGACCCAAAGGCCCAACGATTATAGGTTGTTTGTAATACAATTGCAGTTTTTCATATTTGAAATCACTGTTGAGCAAGCCTTTAAATCCATGGCTATAATTGACGAAAAATCGGGTATATGGATTGTCAACATCACCTCTTTCCACCCCAAATCCTATGGTTTTTCTTTTGGGCATATATTCCAACTGAAGATTTACTTCTGATTGTTTGACATCACTTTTTGTAACAGAATGAGCTGCATCAATATAGTAATCCAAACTAAAGGTTTTAGATGCAGAAATCAATGTCCGATAAGAAAATCCGAGTTGATATGTAAAATTCTTGACGGGTTCCATTTCAAAGGCAATGTTGCTTAGATTGATATTGGTCAATTTGCCGTTGCTACCCGAGGTAAACAGCGCCGACGAAGCAAAACTTCTGCCCAAAACATCATTCGTGGTGGTCAGGCTTGCACCAATTTGCTCCACATCTCTCCTATTCCCTCCAGAAATAATGATTCTGTTTTCTTTTTCAACCATCCATTTTCCAGAAATTCCATATTTGAATCTATCGTCGCCAAAACCATAAGCTGTATATCCTTGCAATCTCCAAGTATCATTAGGCCCAAAATAGGTTCTTCCCCCAACTCGCAATCGAATTCCTTCTACTTCATTTATTCCAAATGATGAAAAAATGGGGCCATAATCAAAAAGGCCAAATGGCACATAACCACTCCCTAGGATGGAAACCAAATTGTACAATTGTTTGAATTTCTTGACAGTCTTCAAGGTATCAAGCATTTTATAAACACCAAGCTCATCCTTGCTTAACTTTTCGAACCGATTATCATGCCAATACTCGTCTGATTTTTTGTAGGCTTCATCGTCGCTATAATTCACCTCTTCTTTATAAAATGAAGCGGGTTTTTCTTTGTTGAATTGATGATTTTGGTAAAAAGTCGTTCGTTTACCATAGACTCCTTTCGAATTATCTCTTTTGCTTAAAGCAAAATCCGACATCATGTAATCCTTGGTCAAAAGAAAAACAGAATCATTCACTACATCAAATTGTTGCTCGATGTAAATATCCTTTACCCAGTTAATATTAGCACTTCTAGTAGCTGCCATATTGATGTTTTTTATGGCATAAGTGGTATCGTTAACCCAAAAATCACCTTTGAAAGTTAATTCGTTTTTCCGCCTTGGATAAAAAATGATATTGTAACACCATTTTTTATCAATGAAAGCGCTGTCTTTTAAAACATAATTATAGGTGTCAATTCCCGTTCTTGATAATGGGCTAGTGAAACTTTTATCAAAAAAAGTTAAATGATTATCGTAAATGTCGAAATCAGAATACAAGTCTTTAATAAAAGTTACGATTTGTTGGTTGCTGCCAAAACCTGAATTTTTATTGGCTTTCAGTATTTCTTTTGTCTTCTTCAATTTATTATCCCCATAAAAGTCAGACAAGGCTTCGTTTATAAAAATAGGCAAGTAGGTTTTTCCCGTGATTTTTGAAGTGTCCATTTGCTTGAAAATAAACTCCATCCCTTTAAAAATTTTGTTTTTCATGAAAGCGCTATCAATAGTATTCATGTCAAACTCGACCTTCTCATACTTTTCCATTTGGTACTGGTTGAATAAATGCAAGCCGTTTTTGCGTTTTCTGGCCCAAATTTTTCTAAGAATATCAAGTGCCGGATTGTTTTTTTTCGAAGTTTTTCCAGTATAAATTACGACTTCTTTTAAGTTTTCAATTTCACTCAAAACTACCACAAAATTATAATTGACCGATTTTTCTAATGTGATTTCCTTATCAGAAAACCCTACAGAAGTAATTACCAATGTTTTATAAATTTTGGGAGACTCAAGGTAAAAATGCCCGTCTTCATTGGTTACAATTCCTTTATTTGAATCCTTGAAAGCCACATTGGCAAAAGGAACCGGCTTATTTGACTTATCCGTAACGATACCACTCACTTTTGTTTGCGCAAAAACGACATTTGCAAAAGCAAATAAAAACAACAAACTGAATAAAATAACTTTTTTCATAATCCAAAAAAAAACTTCATCGAATATAAACATCCGATGAAGTTCCAAATATAGTTGATTTCTTATATTAGATTTATATTGTTTCTAATATTCGGAAAAATTTAACAGCTTATTTATACATAACTTTTTTTACCGCTTTAACAACATCGCTGGCATTTGGCATCCATTCTTTGAGTAAAACTGGCGAATAAGGTGCCGGAGTGTCTGCAGTTGTAATACGTTGAATTGGAGCGTCAAGAAAATCGAAAGCACGTTCTTGAACGATGTACGCAATCTCGGAAGAAACGCTTGCAAAAGGCCAAGCTTCCTCAAGAATCACCAATCGATTTGTTTTTCGTACCGAAGTCAAAATCGCTTCATTATCCATTGGACGAACGGTTCTTAAATCAATAATTTCGCAAGAAATTCCTTCTTTGCTCAATTCATCGGCAGCAATGAAAGCTTCTTTGATGATTTTTCCAAAAGACACGATGGTAACATCAGTTCCCTCTCGTTTAATATCGGCAACACCAATTGGAATTGTATATTCTCCTTCCGGCACTTCGCCCTTGTCTCCATACATTTGTTCCGATTCCATAAAAATCACTGGATCGTTGTCACGAATAGCAGATTTCAAAAGTCCTTTGGCATCATAAACATTCGATGGAACAATCACTTTTAGCCCTGGAGTATTGGCAAACCAGTTTTCCAAAGCCTGTGAATGTGTTGCTCCTAGTTGTCCCGCCGAAGCTGTTGGGCCACGAAAAACAATGGGAACATTAAATTGCCCACCGGTCATTTGACGCATTTTGGCCGCATTATTTATAATCTGGTCAATTCCAACTAAGGCGAAATTGAAAGTCATGTATTCTACTATTGGCCTGCAACCATTCATTGCCGAACCTACCGCGATTCCTGTAAAACCAAGTTCTGCAATTGGCGTGTCGATTACTCTTTTTTCTCCAAATTCAGCAAGCATTCCTTTCGACGCTTTGTATGCTCCATTATATTCGGCAACTTCTTCACCCATCAAGTAAACCGAATCGTCGCGACGCATTTCTTCACTCATCGCTTCGCAAATAGCCTCTCTAAATTGTATCGTTCTCATAGTTGTAATTGTATCTGTGTAATTTTCGAAAGGCAAAAATAAATATTTTAAATCACTTAAAAGCATAATTTATGTTTTAATAATTTGGAACAATTTCCTATTGTGCGCTTTATCAACGACTAAAAATATGGGACACCTTCCAAAGCTTCGGCACCATCATGGCTTCGAAATCGATATAATACTGAAAAATATTATGCATGCATAGTATACTATTCAAATTATTATTATAATTTTGTGCTAGAAATTTAGAAAATAAAATCTATAAATATGAAAATATTAGTCTGCATCAGTCACGTTCCTGATACTACTTCAAAAATTAATTTTACTAGTGATAATTCCCAATTTGACACCAATGGCGTTCAGTTTGTGATCAATCCCAACGACGAATATGGCTTAACGAGAGCTGTTTGGTTCCAAGAACAACAAGGCGCAACTGTTACGGTTGCTAATGTTGGCGGACCAGAGACAGAACCTACTTTAAGAAAAGCATTAGCCATTGGCGCCAACGACGCCGTTCGCGTGAACGCCAATCCGACCGACAGTTTCTTTGTTGCCAAACAACTTGCCGAAGTGATAAAAAATGGCGCTTACGATATTATAATTGCCGGAAAAGAATCATTGGATTATAATGGCGGAATGGTTCCCGGAATGATTTCAGGTATTCTTGGATATAATTTCCTAAATTCTTGTACCAACATAATCGTTGATGGCGCAAACGTGAAAGCAATCCGTGAAATTGATGGCGGAAGAGAAACCGTTTCGACAACTTTGCCAATAATCATTGGCGGACAAAAAGGATTAGTCGAAGAAAAAGATTTACGCATCCCAAATATGAGAGGAATTATGACGGCAAGATCAAAAACATTAACTGTTGTTGAACCTGTCAATGCAGTAATAAAAACTAAAGCGGTGAAATTTGAAAAACCAGCCCCAAAATCAGCGGTGAAATTAATTGCTTCCGATAATTTGGACGAATTAATCAATTTATTACACAACGAAGCAAAAGTTATTTAATTACGGAATTTTTACGAATAAGAATATTTAAAATCTTTAAATCACAGAATTATGTCAATATTAATATATGCAGAATCAGCAGAAGGAAAATTCAGAAAAATAGCTTTTGAATTAGCTTCTTATGCGAAAAAAGTAGCCGAATCATTGGGAACCACCGTTACGGCAGTAACCATAAACACGGCAGATGTTTCGGAATTATCTAAATATGGAATAGACAAAGCCTTGAAAGTAAACAACGATAAATTAGCAGGTTTTTCAGCTAAAGCGTATGCCGATGTCATTAAACAAGCTGCACAAAAAGAAGGGGCAAAACTAATTTTGCTTTCATCAACTACTGACAGCATTTTTCTTTCCCCTCTCGTTGCCGTTTCGTTAGAAGCTGGTTTCGCTTCAAATGTTGTGGGATTGCCAGTAAGCACTTCCCCTTTTCAAGTAAGAAGAAATGCATTTTCGAGCAAGGCTTTCAACATCACCGAAATTTCTACCGACGTGAAAGTTCTTGGTCTTGCCAAAAATTCATATGGAATTTTTGAAAAAGCTTCTACCCTAACTCAAGAAGATTTTAATCCAACCATTGGAGAAAATGATTTTGGAATAAAAGTAGAATCAGTAGAAAAAGTTTCTGGAAAAGTCTCCATTGCTGACGCTGACATAGTGGTTTCTGGAGGTCGTGGAATGAAAGGCCCTGAAAACTGGGGAATGATCGAAGATTTAGCTGCTGTTCTTGGCGCTGCAACTGCATGTTCAAAACCAGTCTCAGATCTAGATTGGAGGCCTCATTCAGAACACGTGGGACAAACCGGAAAACCTGTTTCCGCCAATTTATATATTGCCATAGGAATTTCTGGAGCGATACAACATATTGCAGGAATTAATTCCTCGAAAGTAAAACTGGTTATCAATACTGATCCTGAAGCACCTTTCTTCAAAGTCGCCGATTATGGTGTCGTGGGAGATGCTTTTGACGTGTTACCAAGATTAACCGAAAAACTGAAAGCCTTTAAAGCATCGCATTCATAAAATTTAGAATTCCCCATAAAAAATATAGTTACCTACAATCAAGATATTTGTATCTTTGCTTCTAGGTAACTTTTTTATTACCCATTTTTTGATTAAAATTGCATTTTCATTTTTTCAAGAAAAAACAATCCATAAATTAAGGTACTTGGTGCTTTTTATTGCTGTAATTATGAGCTTAGTCAAATTATCCATAAAAGGAATTTCATACAGTCAAACTCAAAACGGAGCTTATGCTCTGATTTTGAATGAGGTCGATGGCGAGCGAAAGTTGCCTATTGTAATTGGTGCTTTTGAGGCTCAATCCATTGCAATTGCTTTGGAAAAAGAGATTAGACCTCCGCGTCCTTTGACACATGATTTATTCAAAAATTTTGCGGATCGATTTGACATCGTAGTAAAACAAGTTATTATACACAAACTCGTTGATGGTGTTTTTTTTTCTAGCATCATTTGCGAAAGAGATAAAATCGAAGAAATTATCGATGCAAGAACCTCCGATGCCATTGCTTTGGCTTTGCGATTTAACGCACCTATTTTTACATATAAAAACATCTTAGACAAGGCCGGAATCTATTTGAAAAACAATCCTTTGGATTCAGACAAAGGTTCTCAGGAAATAGACAATATTCTTTCAAATCCCGAGACTTTTGGTCAGGAAGAAAGCAATCAATCTGGTGAAACCTATTCAAAACATAGTTTACAAGAACTCAATGAATTGCTAGATCAGGCCGTTAACCATGAAGATTATGAAAAAGCCGCCAAGATTAGAGACGAAATTTCAAAGAGATAATACCAAAAAGGCATACTGCTATAGCTTAAAGCAAAAAAAATGAAACAATACCTAGATTTAATACAACACGTTTTAGAAAACGGAAATCAAAAAGGAGATCGAACAGGAACGGGAACTAAAAGTGTTTTTGGCTACCAAATGCGTTTTGATTTGGCAGAAGGTTTTCCGATGGTTACCACCAAAAAGCTGCATTTAAAATCAATTATATATGAACTGCTTTGGTTCCTGAAAGGCGATACCAATATAGAATATCTTCAAGAAAACGGCGTGAAAATATGGGATGCATGGGCAGACGAAAATGGGAATTTGGGCCCTGTTTATGGTCATCAATGGCGCAACTGGAATAGCGAAGAAATTGACCAAATAGCCGAACTTATCAAGGAACTAAAAACTAACCCGAACAGCCGAAGAATGCTTGTTTCAGCATGGAATCCAAGTGTTTTACCCGATAATTCAAAATCATTTTCGCAAAATGTAGCCACCAATAAAGCCGCTTTACCCCCGTGTCATGCTTTTTTCCAGTTTTACGTTTCAGACGGAAAATTGTCTTGTCAATTATACCAACGAAGTGCCGATATTTTTCTTGGGGTTCCCTTCAACATTGCTTCATATGCTTTATTAACAATGATGATTGCCCAAGTTTGCGGATTAGAAGTCGGTGAATTCATTCACACTTTTGGCGATGCACATATTTACAACAACCATTTTGAACAAGTAGAATTACAACTCTCACGAGAACCAAAATCGCTGCCAAAAATGATTTTGAACCCAGCCATAAAAGACATTTTCGACTTTACTTTCGAGGATTTCACGCTCGAAGGTTACGAACCACATGCGCTGATAAAAGGCAATGTGGCGGTATAAAAACCTCTTCATCTCATATTTCAACAGAAAAGTTAAGAGATATGTGCCGAAAGCTTTCGGTCGATTCCAAAGTCAATAAAACGAGGGAAATCCAGAAGATTTTAATGTTATTAAAAGAATTTAATTTCATATTATTCGACTTCTTGTGGGGTCGAACTTTGTGTATGAAACTTTTTCTATAATAAATTAGACCTTTCCAAAGGCAATAAATACCTTTGGAATAAATACCAATAATTGTTTTAAAAAAACACTGTATGCAAATTTCACAAGAAAACGACTTTTGGCAGTTTGACGCCAAGTATTGGTTCCTGAAACTGGGCAGTTCAGAAAGAGGACTTTTCCCAACTGCTGCTACTAAAATACTTTCCCAATCGAAAATATTTAAGAAAAAAAAGTCAGTTTTCGTAAAAGACATCACTCTTTTTATTGGTCAATTCAAGAGTCCATTGATGCTGCTTCTTATTGGAGCCGTTATATTGTCAGCGTTTCTGGGAGACACTTCCGATGTGTTCATTATTTTATTCATTGTTTTATTCACAGGATTACTCAGCTTTTTTCAAGAAAGAAACGCTGGCAGAATCGTGGAAAAATTACAGTCGATGATTGCATTGAAAAGTACCGTACTCAGAGATGGAAAAACACTGGAAGTCTTTTCGTCCGAAGTTGTGGCTGGCGATATTCTACTATTGAAAGCCGGTGATATGTTGCCAGCAGATTGCCTGATTATAGAATCTAACGAACTGCATTCTAACGAAGCCAGCCTTACCGGCGAATCGTATCCCACTGCGAAACAAGCAGGAATTCTTGACGTGAATACCGAACTTGCCAAGAGAACCAATTGTCTCTGGGAAGGAACCAACATTGTGAGCGGCACGGCAAAAGCATTGGTAATCAACACCGGGAACAACACCATTTTTGGAAGCATAACTCAAAGTGCTTCGGTGACAGTGGAAACCACTTTTGAAAAAGGGATCAAGGATTTTGGGTTTTTCCTGATGAAAATCACCTTGGTGCTTTCGCTTTTCATCTTAGTAGTCAATTTATTAAACCACAAAAGCGTCATCGAATCGGCTTTGTTTGCCTTGGCTTTGGCGGTAGGAATGGCCCCGGAATTACTTCCGGCAATTACCACCATTGCGATGAGCGAGGGAGCAAAAAGGATGTTGGCCAAGAAAGTGATTGTCAAGAAACTGGCTTCCATCCAAAATTTGGGCGAAATTAACTTGTTGTGTACAGACAAAACGGGCACCATTACCGAAGGAGCGATTAAGGTCGCCGGAACCGTGGATGGCCTTGGCACCGAAAATGAGTTCGTGAAGGAACTCGCTTATTGGAACGCCTTTTTCGAAACTGGATATGCCAATCCTATTGACGATGCATTGAAACAATTGACGATAGAAACGAAAATAAAAGCAGTGAAATTTGGCGAAATCCCTTATGATTTCATACGTAAAAGAATCAGCATTGCCATCACTGCAGACACCGATAAAATGCTGATTTCAAAAGGCTCCTTTGACCAAATTATGTCTATTTGTACTAAGATACGGTTGAGCGATGGTACCATCGAAAACATCGAAACACACAAAACCGAAATCGAGAAAAAATTCATGCAATTCGGGATTGAAGGTCTTCGGACAATAGGAATTTGTTATAAGAATATTGGTGCCGAACGCATTTCGAAAGAGGACGAAACGAAGATGATTTTCGCTGGTTTTATAGTACTCGAAGATCCTGTAAAGGCTGGAATTACTGAAACCATTGCCGAATTGCTTAAACTACAGGTGCATTTGAAAATAATTACTGGCGACAACAAAAACGTGGCCAGATCCATTGCCTTAAAAATCGGGATTCAGAATCCCATAGTGATGACTGGGCAGGAACTTTTGGGAGTAAGTTCGGAAGCATTAAAACATTTGGTTCTAAAAACACACATTTTTGCCGAAGTCGAACCGCAACAAAAAGAACATATTATACAAGCATTACGGAAAAGTTATACCGTTGCGTATATAGGCGACGGCATCAATGATGTTTCGGCAATTAATGCCGCAGATGTTGGAATTTCGGTAGAAAATGCAGTGGATATTGCGCGAGAATCTGCTGACTTCGTGCTGATGGAAAAAAACTTGATGGTCATTGTAGACGGTGTTCAAGAAGGACGAAAAACCTTTGCCAACACGCTGAAATATATTTTTATCAACACGGGCTCCACCTTCGGGAATATGTTCAGCGTGGCAATTGCTTCGTTGATTTTACCATTTCTCCCGATGCTGCCAAAGCAAATTTTGTTTATGAATTTCATTACCAGTTTTCCCTACCTCACCATCGCATCTGACAACGTTGACCAGAAACAACTAGACAGACCAGGAAAATGGAATCTGAAATCCATACGTACTTTTATGGTGATTTTTGGGATTCACAGTTCTATTTTTGACGTTATTACTTTCCTGACACTTTTTTACGCCTTGAAAGTAAAAGAATCCGCCTTTCAAACGGGTTGGTTTATAGAATCTATTCTCACGGAATTGTTCATTCTATTCATTATCCGAACCCATAAAAGTTTCCTTAAAAGTAAACCCGGAAAGTATCTTTTTATCCTGAGTATTCTCGGATTAGCACTGACCATCGCGCTTCCTTATTCGCCGTTTGCCGACAACGTGGGATTATCGCCATTGCCATTGCTCAATCTGGGCATCATGATAAGTATTGTTGCGGCTTACATCATAACCGCCGATTTGTTGAAGGTCTGGTTTTTTAAAAAATACAGAAACGGATAGCTTTCGCTTTAAATCTGGCTTTTGATAGTAAACACAAAAATCCGTTCCGATAAATCGGAACGGATTTGATTTTTTAAAACCGGAAGATTAAACTACTAAAACTCCGTTTTCAGTACCAGCAAATTCGTTCCATTTGAAAGAATCGGCTTCGCTGTCGTTTTCATAAGCACCGTCAATAACATATTTAAACTCGTATGACGCGTCTTTTGGCAAATCGAAAACACCTTTGAAAGTGCCATTTTTCAATTTTGTCAAGATGCCTTCTTCTGAGTTCCAATTATTGAAATCCCCTACAACTGAAGCAGTATTTGCTTCTTTTGCTTCTACCGAAAATGTAACTTTACAAACTGGTTTTGTTTTTATAAATTGTTTCTTTATTGACATAACTATTTCATTTTTAGATTTATGGGGCAAAGGAAACAAATTCTTTTGAACATTCAATATTTAAGGTGAAGTTTTATGAGTTTGCTAAAAACACTCTTAATTTTTAAGGGTATCCCTAAATAAAATCAAATAAATTTTTATATCTAAAAATAGAAAACGTTTTCTTGTTAAATAATCATGAATTAAAAATACTGACTTTTCAAAATATATTTTACCTTTATCAACAAAATCTCGATTTATGGAAAAAGAACAACACGAGCAATACGAATATGCCAGAAAAAGACTAAACCAAAAAAAAAGGCTGTATTTCCATTTCGTATTATTCCTTTTGGGCAGCATTTTTTTATCTATAACCAATCATTTTGAAGCTTTTGGCTATACCACAAATTGGGCAATTTGGGTCATCACGGTCTGGACATTCCTGTTTATCCTGCATTTTATAAAGGTATTCATCACGGATCGCTTTATGAATAAAGACTGGGAAAGAGATCAAATAGATCGGCTTGTTACCCAACAACAAAGAAAACTTGACCAAATGCAGAAAGAAGTCGACGAAGATTCCTCCATTAAACCTCAATAGAAAATGATTATTTTGATTGCGGCTGTCGCCGAAAATAATGCTCTTGGAAAAAACAATGATTTGCTTTGGCATTTACCCAATGATTTCAAGCGTTTCAAAGCCATAACCTCGGGCCATCATATCATTATGGGAAGAAAAACTTTCGAAAGTTTCCCAAAACCTTTGCCTAACAGGACTCATGTAATTATTTCAAGACAAAAAAAACTTTTGCCTGAAGGTTGTATCGTCGTTCAGGATATAGAAAAAGCGATAGCTTTTTGCCCGATAGGCGAGGACGTCTATATTATTGGCGGTGGCGAAATTTACAATCAATCCATCCATTTAGTGGATCAACTTGACATTACGCGAGTTCACCATTCGTTTGATGCCGATGTTTATTTCCCGAAAATAGATTCGAAAATTTGGGAGTTATCCTCTGAGGATTTTAATCCAAAAGACGAAAAACACCTTTATGACTATACTTTTCAAACCTTCATCAGGAAAAAATAAAATCCATAATCCAAAAATCTAGTTTACCTTTGTCTCAAATTTTAGAAAATGTCAAAAAACATAACACCTTATAAAGATTCTACATTAAGCAAAAAGGAACAGGTTGCGACAATGTTCGACACTATTTCAGGGAATTATGACAATCTCAATCGGGTGATTTCTTTTGGAATTGACGTGAAATGGCGCAAAAAAGTCTTGCAAATTGTTTCTAAAACTAATCCTAAAACAATCTTGGATATTGCGACCGGAACAGGTGATTTGGCCATTTTGATGGCGCAAACCAGTGCCGAAAAAATTATTGGATTGGATATTTCGGCCGGAATGCTCGAAGTGGGAAAGAAAAAAATTCAGCAAAAAAAAGACTTGGCTACCACCATAGAAATGGTTTTGGCTGATTCAGAAAATATGCCTTTTGAAGACAATCATTTTGATGCTATAACGGTTGCTTTTGGAGTCAGGAATTTCGAAAATCTGGGAAAAGGTTTAGCAGAAATCCTGAGAGTTTTAAAACCAAATGGTGTTTTCGTGATTCTTGAGACTTCGGTTCCCGAAAAAACGCCATTCAAACAAGGCTACACATTTTACAGCGAAAACATTCTCCCAATTATTGGGAAATTATTCTCGAAAGACAATGTTGCTTACAGTTATTTGTCAGAATCGGCAGCGGCTTTTCCTTATGGCGAGGCATTAAACAATATTTTAAAAAAAATTGGGTTTATAGATGTAGTTGCAATGCCGCAAACATTTGGTGTGGCAACAATTTACTCAGCTTCGAAAAAATAATATGAAAAAAATAGTTGTCTTACTAATATTTGCCTTGACCATAAAAGGAAACGCTCAATCTAAAGGCATATTTAATAAGGATCCCATTATTAATTTAGAAAACTTCCAGAAACAAAAACTTTATTTCGGTTTTTATTTAGGCTTCAATTCATACGACTTCAAGATAGATTATAAAACGGTTGGACCCAACATACTCATAAAAAAAAGCACAGGTTTCAATGTGGGGCTTGTCGCCGATTTGAGGCTTCAGGAATATATAAGTTTGCGATTTGAACCCGGTTTGTATTATACCTTAAGGGATTTGAATTACCCAGACAATTATTTTCCTGCGACAGCAACACTTGCCAATAAATTTAGAGAAGTGAACAGCACTTATATCCATTTTCCTTTATTAATTAAATTTTCCTCTCTAAGAACTGGAAATATCCGTCCTTATTTAGTAGGTGGAGTTTCGGCAACATTGAACTTATCAAGTAATTCAAAATCAACCGACGATAATTTGGAAAACCGATTTAGGGTAAAAACCTGGACAACAAATTATGAAATGGGTTTTGGCATCGATATTTTTTCGGAATATTTCATATTTTCTCCTTCAATACGAGGCATTTTTGGGATTAATGATGAATTAATTCGCGATAAAGACCCTAATAGCCCTTGGACAAGCAATATCCAATCAATGAAAACTAGGGCAGTTTTCATCAATTTTACTTTTCATTAATAACGAAAGTGATATAGGATTATTTGCAATGTTCAGTTGTGCAACTTTTAAAAACTCGAAACTAAAATCTGAAGTCTGCTCTCTGAAAATTATCCTCTACTAAACTCGCTTAAGACAATTGCCGTGGCGGTTGCCACATTGAGGCTTTCTGTTTTTTGAAGCTTTCCGAAACGGGGAATTGTGAGTTTGTTTTTGACCAATTTTTCTACCTCCGGCGAAATTCCGTTAGCTTCATTTCCCATAATAATAATTCCTTCTTGGGGCAAAACGGATTTATAAATGTTGTTTCCATCCATAAAAGTGCCAAAAACAGGTAATTTGGTTTGACCAATAAAAGAAACCAAATCTACATAATTAACGTTGACTCTTGTGATGGAACCCATCGTTGCCTGAACCACTTTTGGATTATAAATATCAACCGCGTCTTTCGAACAAATCAGCTGATCAATGCCAAACCAGTCGCACAATCGCAATATTGTGTCTAAATTTCCAGGATCACGGATGGAGTCAAGCGCCAGAATTATTCCTGAATCTATTGTTTTTTTATCGACAGGAATTTTGAATAGTGCCAAACAGGAATTTGGTGTTGCCAAAGCGCTGATTTTTTTCAAATCACCTTCGGAAATTACCTTTTTTTTGGCATTCGAAACCTCCTCAAAATCGTTTTGGATTGTGTACAAATGAACCAATTCAAAATTTGATCCCAACAATTCTTGGATTACCTTTATGCCTTCGGCAAAAAATAATTGATTGGCCAATCGATATTTTTTTTGCTGCAAACTCGTTATAAGCTTTATTTGGTTTTTACTAACCATAAAATAATGTACTTTTGAATTAAATATTTCTTGACACTTGAAAAAGAATAGCACAAAAATAGCAACATTTATTTTAATAGGAATAATTATCTCTGCTTGCAGCACCGTGAGAAGAGTTCCAAAAAGCAAACAGCTTCTTACTAAAAACGAAATTTTAGTGAATAACAAGGTTGTGAAGAGCGAAAACGTCATCAATCAGCTGTATCAAAAACCCAACAGTAACATTCTGGGTTATCATTTGCGGTTGAATATGTATAATCTCGCGAATCCAAACCCGGACTCGACTTATAAAGCCAAGTTTAAAAATAATCCAGGCAAATATGAACGAAAATCAAAATGGCTTTCGGCAAAACAAGTCGATCTCCTTGGAAAATCCTTTTGGTACCATGGCATCCACGATTTCCTAAAAAAAACTGGCGAACCTCCCGTAATCATTGATTCGGCAAAAACCGACAAATCGATTGTTCGATTAAAATACTTTTATTTTAACGATGGTTACTTTAAGGTAAAGGCAAATTACAAGTTAGAAAGTTTGGGTCTTAAAAAAGCAAAAATAAAATATGTCGTAACCACCGGAAATGCTTATTTTTTAGACTCATTAAGGACGTCCATTCATACTCAAGCATTGGATTCAATGTACATAGCAAGCAAAGGAAATTCCTTTTTAAAAAGGGGAAATCAATATAAAACACAGGATTTTGAGAGCGAAAAAAATCGGATTACTACGAACTTCCGGAACAATGGCGCGTATCGTTTCCAGCCTAATAATGTGACTTTTGACATGGACACTATTAGCAATAAAAACAAGGTAAATGTAAATTTGATTATCAACGATTATTCCTATCAAGATAAAGATTCTACAAAAACAGAACCTTTTAAAATATATAAAATAAGCGATGTCAATATTTACACTGATTATTCTCCAGCCAAAATTAATTCTCCAATTACTGACAGCACTTCCTTCAATAATTTTAATTTGTACAGCCACGATAAACTAAAATATAGACCACGAGCCATTACAGACGCCGTATTTATTATAAAAGGAGGTTTATTTGCCGATAACAAAACCGTCCTGACTTCGCGTTATTTGAATAATCTTAAGATTTTTAATTACCCAACCATTCTATACGAAGTCGATAAAAGAGATTCCACAGCTCAATCCTTGATTGCAAAAGTGTATTTGACTCCCAGAAAAAAATACAGTTTGGGTACTTCACTTGACGTCACCCATTCCAATATTCAAGATATTGGAATAGCTTTAAGCCTTTCGGAAACTATTCGAAATGTATTTAATGGCGCGGAAACACTTGAAATATCGGGACGAGGAAATATTGGGGCTTCCAAAGATTTGGCAAATCCAAACAACAATTTTTTCAATGTATCTGAATATGGAGCCGACTTAAAACTAAATATTCCCAGAATATGGTTTCCTTTTACCACCGAAAAAATCATCCCCAAAAGCATGATTCCTTCCACACTTATTTCAACGGGATTATCAACCCAGAAAAACATTGGTTTGGACAAAGAGAATTTAATTGGCGCTTTCTCTTATAATTGGACTCCGAAAAAAAATAATTCTGCACGATTTGATTTATTAAATATTCAATATGTGCGAAATTTAAATCCGGAAAATTATTTCAACATATACAGTTCGTCATATTCCGCCTTGAATAATTTGAGCAAATTATACAACACAAATACTTCCTACGTAAACCAAAATGGTGACTTAATAATAGAAAAAGGAACTTCGGGGTTTATCAATGATGTCTTATCAAGAACAACGGCTACATCAAACACGGATTATATAGCTATTAACAGCATCGAAGAACGAAGAATAAGGCTCACCGAAAATGATTTTATCCTGGCAACAAATTTCACTTTTACAAAAACAACAAAAACAGATTTACTGGACAATATCTTTTACCAATTTAAAACAAAAATTGAATCTGCAGGTTCCATTTTATCCTTGATTTCAAGTGCGGCAAACCTTCCAAAAAACCAGAATGGCAACTATCAAATTTTCAACTTAGAATATTCAGAATATATTAAAACCGAATTCGATTATATCAAACATTGGGATTTAACCAAAGAAAAAGTATTGGCTGTGAGAGCCTTTTTTGGCATTGCAATTCCTTACGGAAATTCGAATTACATTCCCTTTTCAAGAAGTTATTTTTCTGGCGGATCCAATGATAACAGGGCTTGGCAACCTTATCGTTTGGGTCCTGGAAGTAGTAATGCAATAAACGATTTTAATGAGGCAAATATGAAAATTGCCATGAGCGCCGAATTCAGGTTTAAAATATTAAACAGTCTAAAAGGAGCCATTTTTGCTGATGGAGGCAATATTTGGAATGCTTTTGATGGCGTAACCGACAAAAAATCAAGGTTTTCAGGTCTTTCTGATTTAAAAGAAATGGCTTTAGGTTCTGGATTTGGGCTGAGATACGACTTGAGTTTTTTTGTCGTTCGATTTGATTTTGGATTTAAAACCTACAATCCCGCAAGTGAAATTAGCAAACAATGGTTTCAAGATTATAATTTTGCCCACTCTGTTTTAAATTTTGGAATAAATTATCCGTTCTAATACTAATTAATTCTTATTTTTGCATCCTATAAAATAATTAAACAACAACTAAAAAATTTAAAATGTCACACAATATCAAACCGGGCGTAGCTACAGGAGACCAAGTTCAGGAAATTTTCAAATATGCAAAAGAAAAAGGTTTTGCAATTCCTGCTGTAAATGTTACGGGATCAAACACTATAAATGGAGTTCTTGAAACTGCCGCAAAATTAAATGCACCAGTTATTATACAATTTTCGAACGGTGGAGCGCAGTTTAATGCTGGGAAAGGACTTTCGAATGCCAATGAAAAAGCAGCAATTGCAGGAGCAATCGCAGGAGCATTGCATATTCATACTTTGGCAAAAGCTTATGGCGCAACCGTAATTTTACATACTGACCACTGTGCAAAAAAATTATTGCCTTGGATTGACGGTTTATTAGACGCTTCGGAAAAACATTTCGCCACAACTGGAAATCCATTGTTCTCTTCCCATATGATTGACTTATCGGAAGAGACTATTGAAGAAAACATAGAAATCTGCAAAGGATATTTAGCACGAATGAGCAAAATGGGAATGACTTTAGAAATCGAACTAGGAATCACTGGCGGTGAAGAAGATGGCGTTGATAATTCAGATGTTGACAGTTCAAAATTATACACACAACCTTCAGAAGTTTCTTATGCTTATGAAGAATTATCGAAAGTAAGTACAAGATTTACAATTGCGGCTTCTTTCGGAAATGTTCACGGTGTCTACAAACCCGGAAACGTGAAATTAACTCCAAAAATATTGAAAAATTCTCAGGATTACGTTCAAGACAAATTCAAAACAGGACCAAACCCAGTCGATTTCGTTTTCCACGGTGGATCAGGTTCTACATTAGAAGAAATCAGAGAAGCTATTGGATACGGAGTTATTAAAATGAATATTGATACTGATTTGCAATTTGCGTTTACCGAAGGAATTCGTGATTATATGGTTAAAAACATCGATTATTTGAAAACTCAAATTGGAAACCCAGAAGGATCCGATGCTCCAAACAAAAAATATTACGATCCAAGAAAATGGTTGCGCGAAAGTGAAGTTACCTTCAACACAAGACTGGAACAAGCTTTTGCAGATTTGAACAACGTGAATACTCTATAAATTATGAATTATGAGTTATGACTTATGAGCTTTTCTTGTAATTTATAACTCATAACTTTTAACTCTAATAATATGGCTTGGTTTAAAAGAACAGGGAAGGGAATTACAACGGCTACCGAAGACAAAATGGATGTCCCAAAAGGACTTTGGTACAAATCTCCAACCGGAAAAGTTATTGACGCCGATGAACTTGCCCGAAACCTATACGTAAGTCCCGAAGATGATTTTCACGTTAGAATAGGCAGCAAGGAATATTTCGAGATATTGTTCGACAATAATGAATTTGTGGAGTTGGATGCTAAAATGACATCGAAAGACACATTACATTTTGTAGATACCAAAAAATATTCAGAACGTTTGAAAGATACTATTTCTAAAACCAAATTGAACGATGCGGTTAGAACAGGAGTTGGAAAATCAAAAGGGAAAGATTTAGTAGTTTGCTGTATGGATTTTGCCTTCATTGGTGGTTCGATAGGCGGAGTTGTGGGCGAAAAAA
Organism: uncultured Bacteroidota bacterium; assembly: GCA_903861155.1. GTDB lineage: Bacteria > Bacteroidota > Bacteroidia > Flavobacteriales > Flavobacteriaceae > Flavobacterium. The sequence goes on along the minus strand of CAIOTL010000209.1, from coordinate 14,398 downwards.
TTGCCCGCGGAATCGATTATTCCATCAAAAACAACATTCCTTTTGTAATGATTTCAAAATCAGGTGGAGCCAGAATGATGGAAGCAGCCTATTCGCTAATGCAATTAGCAAAAACTTCTGCAAAACTGGCACAATTAGCCGAAGCTAAAATTCCTTATATTTCGCTTTGTACTGATCCAACTACCGGAGGAACGACGGCTTCTTATGCGATGCTTGGCGACATCAACATTTCGGAACCTGGGGCATTAATAGGGTTCGCCGGACCAAGAGTTGTGAAAGATACCACAGGAAAAGATTTGCCGGAAGGTTTTCAAACTGCCGAATTTGTTCTTGAACACGGTTTTCTGGATTTTATCACCCCAAGAAAAGAACTTAAAGACACGATCAATTTGTATATCGATTTGATACAAAATATTGACATTAGATAAGTTTTTATTCTCAATTTTAAGTGCAAAAGGCTCAAAAATTAGTAAATTTTTGAGCCTTTTTATTTAGCTGCGATTGCAAACAAAAGACTACAACTGTCATTTGCGAGAAGTCGGGAATCACATTCCTGTTCTAATCGCTTCGACAGGATCAAGTTTTGAAGCTGCAATTGCAGGAAGTATTCCTGAAATCAGTCCAATTATAGCCGCCAATCCGGTTCCCAAAATAATATTGCCCATTCCCAAAACGAATTCAAAATCCAAAGCTTTAGTTAAAACCATAGCAATAATCCAAACCATCAACAATCCAATAATCCCTCCTATTATAGAAAGAATAATTGCCTCAAACAAGAATTGGAATAAAATAAATCTGTTTTTGGCTCCAAGAGATTTTTGGATTCCTATAAGATTTGTTCTTTCCTTTACCGAGACAAACATAATATTGGCAATGCCAAAACCCCCAACAAGCAATGAAAATCCACTAATTATCCAGCCTACAACATTCATTTGAGAAATAATTCCGTCAATTAAATCAGTAAAACCAGAGAAAACGTTGATAAAGAAATTGTCGATGTCCCCAGATTTCAAACCGCGAAAATTTCTTAATTTTTGAGTAATTTCGGCTTTGTAGGCCTCCATATCAACTGCTTTTTGAGGTTTAAAAATAATGACATTTACTAATGCTTTATTATTATCGCCATATCTTTGTCTGACAAAATTAACCGGTATAAAAGCCGAGCTGTCATTATTGTTGTTAATTAATCCTGCACCTTGTTTTTTCAAAACCCCAATCACAGCAAATCGCTGACCGTACAACCTCACTTTTTTACCAATTGGCTCTGCCTCTCCAAATAAAGATTTTGCTACTTCATCGCCAATAACTACTACCGTTGCGGCAGAATTAGCCTCTGATTCTGTGTAAAACCTTCCTTTTTCAAACTCCAAGCCTTGAATGTCAATAAATTCATGTGAAACGGGAACAATATTGATGTCGCTTGCTATTTTCGATTCATATTTAATAGATTCTCTTTTGGTAAAAATTTGATAGCCCAATTGATCAGTTTTAGTCATTGATCCTTTCAAATAAAGATATTCTGCATATTTTACGTTGGGAAATTGATCTCTTTTCCACTGTGGGATTTCGGAAGGACCAAAGGATCTATTCATTAAATAAATAGTGTTTTTATCTAAAGAACTTAAGTCTTTCGTGATTTTTCTATCCAATGAATCCACTGCGGCAAGCACAGCAATAATCGAAAAAATTCCAATTGTGACCCCTAGTAATGACAAAAGCGTCCGCAATTTATTATTGCGCAAAGCATTCATTGCAAAACCAAAACTCTCTGATAATAGCCTAAAATAAACTAGCATAAGAATTAATTTGTGTTATTGTAAAATTCCATAAATTTTATTCAAAAACCTAATGAAAATTCACTGCATCATTGGTAGTGTTTTTTAAAATATTGTTACAAAAATACATTTGAATTTTATCATCAAAAAAACTACTTTTGCAAAATATAACTTCAACTACTCAATGAACACAACAAAAACAATTCAATCTGCATTAATTTCGGTCTTTTCGAAAGAGGGTCTTGAACCAATCATAAAAAAATTACACGAGCAAAACGTTATCTTTTACTCTACTGGCGGTACCGAAGAATTCATTAAAAATCTAGGTATTCCGGTTATTCCTGTTGAAGATATAACTTCTTATCCATCCATTCTTGGTGGAAGAGTTAAAACTTTACATCCAAAAGTTTTTGGTGGAATTTTAAATCGTCAAGACAATGAAACTGATGTACAACAAATGTTGGAATATGACATTCCACAAATTGATTTGGTGATTGTTGACTTATATCCTTTCGAAAAAACAGTTGCTTCTGGAGCTAGCGAAAGTGATATTATAGAAAAAATTGATATTGGTGGTATTTCGTTAATTCGTGCTGCTGCAAAAAACTTCAATGATACTGTAATCGTTCCATCGGTTGCTGAATACAGTTTGCTTTTAGATTTGATTACGGAACAAAACGGAGCAACTACATTAGAAAACAGAAGATTATTTGCTACCAAAGCATTTCATGTTTCTTCTCATTATGACGCAGCAATTTTTAATTATTTCAATACAGACGAAACTATTTTCAAAGTTAGCTTTGAAAATGGACAAATTTTGAGATATGGCGAAAACCCACATCAAAAAGGATTTTTCTTTGGTGATTTTGACGCAATATTCAAAAAACTTCACGGAAAAGAATTGTCATACAACAACTTGCTTGACGTTGATGCAGCTGTAAATTTGATTGCCGAATTTAAAAACGACGGACCAACGTTTGCAATTTTAAAACACAATAATGCTTGCGGATTGGCAACAAGAGCAACTATCAGTGAAGCTTATAATGTGGCATTAGCTTGTGATCCTACTTCAGCTTTTGGAGGTGTTTTGATTTCAAATACAAAAATAGATGTAGCAACCGCAACCGAAATAAATAAATTATTTTGTGAAGTAGTAATCGCTCCAAGTTATGACGAAACAGCCATTGCCATTTTACAAGAAAAGAAAAACAGGATTATATTGGTTCAAAACGAAGTTGAATTGCCTCAAGCACAAGTTCGAACTTGCCTGAACGGAGTTTTAGTTCAAGAAAGAAACAACATCACTGATACTAAAGCATCCTTAAAAACCGTTACAGTAACAACTCCTTCAGAACAAGAAATTAATGATTTGATTTTTGCTTCTAAAGTTTGCAAAAATACAAAATCGAACACTATTGTATTTGCAAAAAACGGAACTTTGATTTCATCAGGAACAGGACAAACCTCAAGAGTAGATGCCTTGATACAAGCTATCGAAAAAGCACGCACATTTGGATTTAGCTTAGAAGGTGCTTCAATGGCGAGCGACGCTTTTTTTCCTTTTCCGGATTGCGTGGAAATTGCAAAAAATGCAGGAATAACAGCCGTTATTCAACCTGGCGGATCAATAAAAGACCAATTAAGCATCGATTATTGCAACGAAAATAAAGTTGCAATGGTATTTACAGGAACACGTCATTTCAAACATTAATTTGTTTAGCTTTGTACGTTAGAAATAATAACTTTTAAACCCACAAAAACTTATGGGATTTTTTGATTTTATGACCGAGGATATTGCGATAGACCTTGGTACCGCAAACACTTTAATCATACACAATGATAAAGTCGTAATTGACAGTCCATCAATAGTTGCTCGCGATAGAATATCGGGGAAAATCATTGCTGTTGGTAAAGAAGCCAATATGATGCAAGGTAAAACCCATGAAAACATTAAAACGATAAGACCTTTGAAAGATGGTGTAATCGCTGATTTTGATGCTTCCGAAAAAATGATAAGTTTACTTATTAAAAGTATTCCCGCTTTGAAAAAAAGAATGTTTACTCCAGCATTGAGAATGGTTGTTTGCATCCCTTCGGGAATTACCGAGGTAGAAATGAGAGCGGTAAAAGAATCTTGCGAAAGAGTAAATGGTAAAGAAGTTTATTTGATACACGAACCAATGGCTGCAGCAATCGGTATTGGTATTGATATTATGCAGCCAAAAGGAAACATGATTGTTGATATTGGTGGGGGAACTACTGAAATCGCCGTTATCGCTTTGGGGGGAATTGTTTGCGACAAATCAGTGAAAATTGCCGGTGACGTTTTTACCAATGACATCGTGTATTATATGCGTACCCAACACAATCTTTTTGTTGGAGAAAGTACAGCCGAAAAAATAAAAATTCAAGTTGGAGCCGCAATCGAAGATCTAGAAACGCCTCCAGAAGATATGTCAGTTCAAGGTAGAGATTTACTTACCGGAAAACCAAAACAAGTTGCAGTTTCGTATAGAGAAATTGCAAAAGCATTAGACAAATCAATTCAAAGAATCGAAGATGCCGTGATGGAAACCTTGTCTCAAACTCCTCCAGAATTGGCGGCAGATATTTACAACACTGGAATTTATCTTGCCGGTGGTGGATCAATGTTGAGAGGACTTGACAAAAGGATTTCCCAAAAAACCGACTTACCAGTTTACATCGCCGAAGATCCATTAAGAGCGGTGGTTCGTGGAACGGGTATGGCACTCAAAAATCTTCAAAAATTCAAAAGTGTTTTGATCAAATAGAACTTTGTCTTAAATCCAATGTTCAGTTTATAATTTTACAACATACATTATACAGGTAAAAAATGCAGCAAATATTTAATTTTATATATAAAAACAGTAATAGATTGCTGTTTTTGCTGCTTTTGGGTATTTCGTTATTTCTCACTATTCAATCCCATTCCTATCATAGGAGCAAAATAATAAGTTCAGCAAATTTTTTGAGCGGCGGTGTCTATGAAAGAATAAATAATGTAAGTGAATATCTAAATTTGAAACCCGAAAACGATGCTCTTGCCCAAGAGAATGCAAAATTAAGAAGCATCCTTTTTAACATAAAAGACACCTCTTCAATTCCAAAATTAGACAGCATAAAAAGATTACATCCTGCTGACATCATAGTTTCTAAAGTGATTCATAATTCCTATGATTCGCACGAAAATTATTTGACATTAAATTCAGGAAATCTTCAAGGTGTGAAACCGGATATGGGAGTAATCAACAGTTTAGGAATTGTGGGGATAATAGACCACACTTCACCCAAATATTCTACAGTAATAAGCGTTTTAAACATCAATTTCAGACTAAATGCAAAAGTCAAAAAATCAAATCACTTTGGTTCTTTAGGATGGAATGGTAAAAGCACAGGGTTTGTTCAATTGACTGATATTCCTAGATTGGCAGCCATTAAAAAAGGCGACACCATAGTAACTGGTGGACAATCCGTGATATTTCCGGAGAACATAAACATTGGGACTGTTTACAAAATATACATAGACAACCAGACCAATTATTATACGTTGGATGTAAAACTTTTTAATGACATGACTAATTTAGGTCACGTATATATCATTAAAAGTAAAGATCAGGAAGAAATTACGAATTTAGAAAACAGAAAGAAAGATGAATAGTACTTTATTCAACAATATTTTCCGTTTCGTACTGTTATTGTCAGTCCAAATTATTATTTTCAATAATATGAATTTTTTGGGCTATATCAGTCCTTTTCCTTATGTGCTTTTCATTCTATTATATCCCGTAAATGGGAACAAAACCGGACTTCTTTTGGCCAGTTTTCTTCTTGGATTTATTATGGACATGTTCAGTAATTCTGGAGGAATTCACACAGCCGCCTGTATCACATTGGCTTATTACAGACCTTATTTGTTTAAGTTTTCTTTTGGTTTAAGTTATGAATACCAAACCATAAAAATAAATGACGTATTAACTCCCGAAAGATTCTCGTTTATACTTTTTGCAGTCCTAATTCATCATTTTGTGTTGTTCGTGTTCGAAGCCTTTCAAATCAGCTTTTTCTGGGATATTTTAATTCGAACCATATTAAGCACAATTTTCACAATTATTCTCAGCGTTATAATAATATATCTTTTTAAGCCAAATAGAAGATGAGAAAAGCGATTCTTCCTTCACTAATTATTATTGCAGCTTCTTTGCTTGTAATAAGGATTTTCTATTTGCAAATTATTAATGATTCGTTCAAGTTAAAATCGGATAATAATGCCATTAAAATAAAATACGACTATCCTGAAAGAGGTTATATTTACGATCGAAATGGGAAATTACTGGTTGCCAACCAGCCTTCTTATGATATCATGGTTATTCCAAAAGACGTTAAAAAATTAGATACCTTGGAATTTTGTCAATTATTGGATATTACAAAAGAGGATTTTTTAAAAAAATAGCTAAAGCCAAAGTATATAGTCCAAGATTACCTTCCTTATTTTTGGCACAATTGAATAAAAGTGAATTTGCGGCATTTCAAGAAAAAATTCGAAAATTCGAAGGTTTTTATTTTCAAAAACGTTCCCTACGCGATTACCAAGTAAATTATGGAGCCAACGTTTTTGGGGGTATCACACAAGTCAACGATAAATTGATTGAAAAAAACCCGTACTACAATAGTGGGGATTTAATAGGGAAACAAGGTGTTGAAGAAAGTTATGAAGAGATTTTACGCGGAATAAAAGGCGTGAAATATTTTCAGAAAGACAAATATAACCGTGAAATTGGCTCTTTCAAAGAAGGCAGATACGATACTATTGCCGTTCAAGGGCAAGACATAAATTTAACAATTGATGCCGAACTTCAAAAATACGGTGAAGAATTAATGATTAACAAAAGAGGTGGAATTGTCGCCATCGAACCAAAAACGGGAGAGATTTTAGCTCTCGTTACCGCACCATCTTATGATCCCGCGATATTGGTAGGACGTCAAAGATCTAAAAATTACACCTTATTATATCGAGATTCTATTGCAAAACCGCTTTATGATAGGGGGCTCCAGGCAGAATATCCTCCAGGTTCTCCTTTTAAAATTATGGTTGGGCTTGCGGCGCTTCAAGAAGGAGCCATAGACCAGCAAACATCGTTTTATTGCAATCATGGTTATTATTTAAAAGGGAGATTTATCAAATGTCATTGTCATGGTGGCTCCATGCATTTGCATAATGGTATTTATGAATCTTGTAATACTTATTTTGAAAACATTTATATGAAAACCATAAATAAGTACATAAATCCCTCTGAATCAGTAGACATCTGGAGTAATCATGTAAAAAGTTTTGGACTCGGTAAATATATGGGTTATGATTTACCTACTGGAAAGAGAGGCAAAATTCCAGACTCGAAAACCTATAAAAAAATGTATCCCAATGGTGGATGGAAAAGCCCAACTATTGTTTCTAATGGAATTGGTCAAGGTGAAGTTTTAGCAACTCCCATTCAACTTGCTAATATGATGGCTGCTGTTGCCAATGAAGGTTATTATTACACGCCTCATATCATCAAAAGAATTAAAGGTGAAAAAATCGATACAAAATTCACAACAAAGCACCTAACTACAATTGACAAACAATATTTTAAACCTATGATTGAAGGTTTATTTGATGTTTATAATTTAGGAACTGCTAGCGCACTTCGGGTGCAAGGAATTGATATTTGCGGAAAAACTGGAACTGCTGAAAATTATACAAAAATCAACGGACTAAGAACAAAACTAGAAGATCACTCCATTTTTGTGGCTTTTGCACCCAAAGATAATCCTAAAATTGCCATTGCAATTTTAGTTGAAAATGGAGGATTTGGAGCCGCTATTGCCGGCCCAATTGCAAGCTTAATGATAGAAAAATATCTTAGAAATAAAATAACAAGAACTGATTTAGAAAAAAAAGTACTTGGAACAAGTTTAAAAAGCAGATATGCCATATTGGGTGGAGATACAGAAGCAAGCAAAATAGAAACTAATCCTATCATTGATTCTATTTCAAACGTAAAACCAATTATTCCAAAAACAAAAATAGATTCTATCCAACAAGATTAATAAGTGATTCCATTCAAATGAAAAATCAAAGAATAACGAACAACCTCGACTGGATTTCCATCATCATCTATATTATTTTAGTAATAATGGGTTGGTTGAATATCTATTCCTCATCGTTATCCTCTCCAGAAGATACCTATCAAAAACAACTGGTTTTTATATTATTGGCGATCCCAATGATTTTTATCATCCTTTCGATAGACGGAAAATTTTACGAAAAATATGCCAGTATTATTTTTGGAATTTCTTTATTATCATTGTTGGGATTATTTGCTTTTGGAAAAGTCATTGCTGGACAACGTTGCTGGTATAGTTTTGGCGGATTTACGCTACAACCGTCAGAATTTGCGAAAGCCGCAACATCACTGGCACTAGCCAAATATTTAAGCGACCCACAAATCAATTTAAAAGATGTCAATAGGCAAATTCAAGTTCTTGCCATCGTTTTTTTACCAATAATGTTAATTCTACCACAACCCGATCCTGGAAGTGCATTAATTTATAGTATCTTCATAATAGTTTTATATCGAGAAGGCTTGCCTGCTTGGTATGTATGGACTGGATTTATCACCATTCTTTTATTTGTTTTAACTCTGGTACTGCAACCTGAATATGTAATTCTAATTTCTTTGCTTGTAATTATTTTCATCCATTACAAGTCAAGATTATCCGAAAGAAATATTGTATTAAGCGGCATCCTTTTTACCTTAATTTCCGGATTCGTACTGTCGGTAAATTATGTTTTCGAACACGTTTTTAAACAACATCATCGAGATCGTTTTAATTTATTATTGGGAAAATCAGTAGATACAAAAGGCATTGGTTATAATACAAATCAATCCGAAATAGCCATTGGATCTGGTGGTTGGTTTGGAAAAGGATTTCTTGAAGGTACGCAGACTAAAGGAGGATTTGTTCCAGAACAACATACGGATTATATTTTTACAACCGTGGGCGAAGAATGGGGATTCATAGGGTCGTTCGTGGTAATTGCCCTTTTTGCCGGTTTGTTTCTCAGAATAATTTACCTCGCCGAAAGACAAAAAACAAAATTCAGCCGAGTTTACGGCTATTGTGTAGCAGGAATTTTATTCATTCATTTCTTCGTCAACATCGCAATGGTTTTGGGGATTTTCCCAACCGTTGGAGTCCCTTTGCCATTCTTTTCGTATGGTGGTTCCGGACTTTGGGGTTTTACCATTTTACTCTTTATTTTTATAAAAATGGATGCTAATAAAGTGAATGAGTGGTAATGCTTTTTAAACAAATTTACTACATTCCTAATGTGGTTAAAAATTGCATATTCCAAATCAATAAAGACAATTGAAATTGATATGAATCTGATTTATTTTAAATTGTCAAGAAAAAAATCCTTAAACAACAACAAAAAAACAAAAAACTAATATTAAATGAATTACCCCGAAGCAAAGCTTTGAGGAATTCTAATGATTAAATAAAAGCGCTCCAAAAATTCAATTTGAATTTCCGGAACGCAAACATTTATTGTAGAGATAATTTCTATGATTTAACCAATTTTTCTTTTTTAATTACATCAGAATTGGTCTTTTTCACGATTGAATTGGATTGCAAATCGTCCAAAACATTTAATGCTTCTTCCACATAAATGTCTTTGGCTAAACTTTCGTGCCATCTCTCCCTCTTTTCTTTAAGGGAAGCATCTTTTTTCATTGCTTCAGTTTCCGAAGGCAAAGAATAAAATTTCAAATGGTCGTCATAATCGGCGATTGCTTTATATTTCTTTCCAGCTTCTTCAATGGCTTTTTGGTTCTTTTTAAAATCTTCAAATTTCAAACTATAGACATTTTCCTTACTCCTGTCATCAATCCATTTCGCGTTTTCTTCGATGAGTTTAAACTGCGAACTTTGAGCAATTCTTTTCTTGCTGTCGGCAATTGCTTTGTCAAAATTTTCAGTTTTTTTCCAAACATTATATTCGGCTGGGTCAATTTTATCCCAAGGCATTGCATTGTCCACATCGCGTTCGCCCATTTTCAAATAAGCGTATCTGTCCGGCATAACAATGTCGCTGCTCACGCCGTCAAGTTGAGTCGAACCACCATTTATTCTATAAAATTTCTGAGTCGTGGTCTTCAAAGCTCCTAAATTTCCTGTGTCATTGCTACGTACGAATTGGTTCAAGTCAATCACGTTTTGAACGGTTCCCTTGCCATACGTTTGTTTGCTGCCAATAATGACACCTCTTTTATAATCTTGAATGGCTGCTGCTAAAATTTCAGAAGCTGAAGCTGAAAAACTATTGACCATAATCACCAAAGGTCCCTCCCATTCAATTTTCTTGTCTCTATCAAACAAAACTTCTTTTTTTCTTCCAGCCGATTTTATTTGAACAATTGGGCCTTGCTCAATAAATAATCCTGCAATGTCAACAACTGTCGATAAAGATCCGCCACCGTCATCTCGAACGTCGAGCACTATGCCGTTTACACCCGCTTTTTTCAAAGATTCCACTTCAATGGCAATATCCTTGCCGGCGTCTCTGCCATCCTTGTTTTCAAAATCAATATAGAATTTTGGCAAATAAATCACTCCATATTTTACACCATTTCTTTCAACAACGCTAGACTTAGCATAGGTCTCCTCGATTTCGACAATGTCTCTAATTATGGAAATCGTTTTAATCGAACCGTCTACTTTTTTAACGGTAAGCCTAACTTCGGAACCTTTAGGCCCTTTGATTTTTTTGACAACATCGTCCAGGCGCATACCGACAATGTCAACTGGTTCAGCACTTCCTTGAGAAACTTTCATAACGATGTCGCCTGATTCTAATTGTTTTCCTCTCCAAGCAGGACCACCGGAAATAAGCTCCGTGATTTCGGTGAAATCATTTTTCTTTTGAAGACGCGCTCCAATTCCTTCGAATTTTCCACTTATGCTCACGTCAAAACGTTCTTTTTCTTCAGGAGCCAAATAATTGGTATGTGGGTCAAAACGTTCCGAAATCGAATTTAGATATACCGAAAACCAATCTTCTCTGGACAAATCGTTCATAAATCCAAAATATTCATCCAATGATTTTAAGGAACTTTCACGGGTAATTTTTTCCAATTCCGCAAAAGTTTTTGGTTTTTCAATAACCGAAGATTTATCAGTTTTGCCTTTTTCTGAATCAATTGGAATATCAACAAATTGACCAGGTTTCAAAGCCTTCGAAGTGCCTTTATTGCCTTTATCGACAATCCCTTTTTCTTTGTTTTCTTGGATTTCCAAACGATCTGTCAACGATGAAAGTGTAGATAATTTGATTTGTTTGCGCCATCTTTCTTTCAATTCCTCTAAATTTTTGGCATAAGGTGCTTTTTCATAATCGGTATTGAAAGTCTCGCTCGTAGTATAATCAAAAGGAGTACTTAAAATTTCTTTGTAGAATTTCTTGCTTTCTCCCATTCTTTGGGTCAAACGATTGTAGGTAAGATCGAAAAAAGTTAAGTCTTTGTTCAGTATCTCATCATCGAGTTGGGTTTCATATTTTGAAAATTCATCGATGTCAGACTGAAGAAAAAACCTTTTGGATGGATCCAAAGCCTGAATGTAATTCTTGTAAACCCCTTTAGAGAAAGCATCGTCAATTTTGGCAGGATTATAATGTCCTTTCTCAATTACAAAAGTCAACAATTCCAAAAGCAGTTTGTCTTTATCGGGATCCGAACTTTTCGTCGAATTAATTTTAAACGCAAATAGGCTTACCGAAAGGAATACAACGGCAATAAGTATTTTATAATTTCTTTTCATAAAGCTAATAATAGTATTCATAAATATTTAAAATCTAAATTACGGTAAAAACTATGCCAACAAATACAAGGCTTCCATAAATTTTTGTTAAAGATATAAAATTGTTCTTTTTGTTTTAAGATTAATCTTTGAACTAGTTTAATTTTGTTTTCTTTGTTCAAGGGAAACTCTTTTGTTTCTCGACCTATTTCTTTAAAAATTAGCGACATTAACTTGAAAATAGATCCAATGAAAAAAACCAAACCTTTAATCTTGGTAACCAATGACGACGGGATTTCGGCGCCAGGAATCAGGGCATTGATTGCCGTTATGGCAGAAATAGGCACGGTTGTGGTCGTGGCACCTGACAGCGCCCAAAGCGCCACGGGGCATTCCATAACCATAAATGACACTTTGTACATCAATAAAATTTCCAAGGAACACGATGCCATTCTAGAATACAGTTGCTCTGGAACCCCGGTGGATTCCGTTAAACTGGCGGTAAACGAAATCCTAAAAAGAAAACCCGATTTATGCGTTTCGGGAATTAACCACGGTTCAAATTCTTCGATAAACGTGATTTACTCCGGTACGATGAGTGCCGCAGTAGAAGCCGGAATTGAAGGAATTCCCGCTATCGGATTTTCCTTACTGGACTACGACTGGAATGCCGATTTTGAACAAATAAAATCTTTTATCAAGACAATTACTTTGGAAGTATTGGAAAATGGTCTTCCCGAAAACGTAGTTTTGAACGTGAATTTTCCAAAATTGAAAGAGAAAGATATTCAGGGAATTAAAATTTGCCGTCAGGCAAAAGCCATTTGGATGGAAAAATTCTACAAACGAAAAACACCTCAAGGAAGAGATTATTATTGGCTTACCGGCGAATTCGTCAATCAGGACAAAGGTGAAGATACGGATGAATGGGCGCTTGCCAATGGTTTCATTTCGGTAGTCCCAGTACAATTCGATTTGACGGCACACCATGCAATACAACAACTCAACACCTGGAAATGGAATGAATAAATTACAATTATTATCGGGATTTACAATCGGAATTTTAGCCAGCATTCTTGGGAGTTATTTATTCATCACTTTTTTCACGAACTTCGATTTTATGTCAGGAATTCAAACCATGAAATCAGAGGGGAAACTTGGAAAATTAATAACATTAGGTACTATTCTTGATTTAGTGGCTTTTGGCATTTTACTAAAATTGAATAAAGAAATTATGGTTCGTGGCGTGGTTTTGGCTGTCATTATTATTGCTATTTTTACTTTATTTGCATAAATTTGATTAAACTTCAAAAATGAAATACTACATTATAGCAGGAGAAGCTTCGGGAGATTTGCACGGTTCTAATTTGATGAAAGCCCTGTACAAGGAAGATAAAGATGCCAATATTCGGTTTTGGGGTGGTGATTTGATGCAGGATGTTGGCGGAACTTTGGTAAAACATTACAAGGAATTGGCTTTTATGGGTTTTGTCGAAGTGCTTTTTCACCTAAAAACCATTTTGGGCAACATCAAAATATGCAAAAAAGACATCACCGATTTTCAACCTGATGTCATTATCTTCATTGATTATCCAGGTTTCAACTTGCGGATTGCAAAATGGGCAAAAGAACAGGGTTTCAAAACCCACTATTATATTTCGCCACAAATTTGGGCTTGGAAAGAAAGCCGAATCACCGACATCAAACAAGATGTCGATAATATGTACGTAATTCTTCCTTTCGAAAAAGATTTCTATGAAAAGAAACATCATTTTCCGGTTGAATTCGTTGGCCATCCCTTGATTGACGCCATCCACAACCAACCATCAATTGAAGAAACAGTTTTTAGAGCCGAAAATCAATTGAACGAAAAACCTATTATTGCCATTTTACCCGGCAGTCGAAAACAGGAAATCACCAAAATGCTTTCGGTGATGTTGAGCGTGGTGAATGATTTTCCGGACTATCAATTTGTGATTGCTGGTGCGCCAAGTCAGGAATTTTCGTTTTATGAAGGTTTTATAACTCATGAAAACATCAAGTTTGTATCGAATAAAACGTATGACTTGTTGCGAATAGCAAGCGCAGCATTGGTGACTTCGGGCACTGCAACGCTAGAAACGGCTCTTTTCAAAGTCCCGGAAGTGGTTTGCTACAAAGGAAGCTGGGCTTCGTACCAAATTGCAAAACTCATCATTACCTTGAAATACATTTCATTGGTCAACCTCATAATGGACGAAGAAGTCGTCACCGAATTGATTCAGGAAGAATGCAACACTAGACGCATCAGCGAAGAATTGAATAAAATTTTAGAGCCCAATTATCGTGCAACTCTTTTGCATCAATATGATGTTTTGGAAGAAAAACTAGGAGGCATTGGCGCCAGCGAAAAAACGGCAAAGCTGATTGTGGCGGATTTGAAATAATCCTTAATACACGATTTCCCAATCTGGTTCTCGATGCAATCGAGCACCTACAACAGTTACAACCCTAACAAATCATGCAAACTTTTATAAGGAGTTTTACCTATAGGACAAAAATTAATCACATATAAATTACCCTCATATTCAATAAAAATGATTGATTTTTTCTTTTTTAATCCAGAATACCCAAAATCTCTTCCATTCTCTCCGCTTATTGAAATATTAAAAAAATTAAAAATTGTTTCTATTTCATAAAACTTAGATTGATTAACATTAAAAATTTTATCATCAGAATAATAATAAATTTTTGTGATATTAAAAGGATATTTATGTAAATCT
>CAIOTL010000208.1 GCA_903861155.1 uncultured Bacteroidota bacterium | reverse complement strand
TCCAAACCTTTTATGTAAGCTTGCTCTTTTCCGTAACGTTGTATAGCTGAAGCAAAATCTAAATAAACCGCTTCGCCTGTTTTGTTTACACCAAAACCAGCATCACATCTTTCTTTTGCAGCACGAGAAGCAACATCACGAGGAACTAAATTTCCAAAAGAGGGGTATCTTCTTTCCAAGTAATAATCTCTTTCTTCTTCTTTTAAATCGGCTGGTTTTTTCTTTCCTTCACGAATTGCTTTTGCGTCTTCTAGTTTTGCAGGAACCCAAATACGACCGTCATTACGCAATGATTCTGACATCAAAGTTAATTTCGATTGGTGATCTCCTGAAACAGGAATACAGGTAGGGTGAATTTGGGTGTAACAAGGATTAGCGAAAAAAGCTCCCTTTTTATGTATTTTCCAAGCTGCGGTGGCATTACTTCCCATAGCGTAAGTCGAAAGGAAGAAAACATTTCCGTACCCCCCTGAGGCAATAACGACAGCGTGAGCCGAATGTCTTTCGATTTCCCCTGTAACTAAATTACGCGCGATAATTCCACGAGCCTTTCCGTCTACCACTACTAAATCTAGCATTTCGTGACGCGTATTCGATTTTATTTTTCCACGACCAATTTGACGGTTCATGGCAGAATAAGCACCTAATAATAATTGTTGTCCGGTTTGACCTTTAGCATAAAATGTTCTTGCTACCAAAGTTCCACCAAAAGAACGATTGTCTAACAATCCACCATATTCACGTGCCAATGGCACCCCTTGCATCACGCATTGGTCAATAATATTGGTAGAAACTTCAGCCAAACGGTGAACGTTGGCCTCACGAGAACGATAATCTCCCCCTTTTATAGTATCATAAAACAAACGGAAAGTAGAATCCCCGTCGCCTTGATAATTTTTGGCGGCGTTGATTCCTCCTTGTGCTGCGATGGAATGTGCCCGTCGTGGAGAATCTTGAAAGCAAAAAGTTTTTACGTTATAGCCTAATTCTGCTAAAGTTGCAGCAGCAGAACCTCCAGCAAGTCCAGTGCCTACAACGATAATATCGATATTACGTTTGTTAGCAGGATTTACTAAATTAATATGATCTTTATAATTTGTCCATTTGTCCGAAATCGGACCACTTGGAACTTTTGAATCTAATGCCATTATAATGAATATTAAATTTGATTAAAATGATGAAATAGCGCAATAAAAATAAACCCAAAAGGAACAACAATTGCGAATGTATATCCAAGTTTATGCAATGCTTTTGAATATTTGTTATTGAATCCAATGGATTGAAACGAAGAATTGAAACCGTGCCATAAGTGCAAGGACAACAATAAAAAAGCCAAACAATACAAACCGGTACGAACTGGACTTTCGAATTTAGCAACTAATTCGGGAAAATATCGTGTAGCATCCGGTGAAGTCCCACTCACATATTTATACGTGATTTCTTGAACCCAGAAATCATAAAAATGCAATCCGATAAAGGCCAAAACTACCAATCCTGAAATAATCATATTTCGAGACGCCCAAGAAGCATTCGCCGCTCCGTTGTAGTTTACATAAGCAATTGGTCTTGCTTTTCGGTTTTTAAGTTCCAAAACAATACCCATAACAAAGTGAAAAATAACACCCGCAACCAAAACAGGCTGCATAACAAACTGAATTAATGGATTGTAACCCATAAAATGAGACATCGCATTGAAAGCATCGGCGCTAAACACCGAAGTCATATTAATAAAAAAATGCAGTGCGAGAAACATAATCAGAAAAAGACCCGAAAGCGCCATAGCCACTTTTTTTGCTATTGACGACTTCAATATTGAAGATTTTGCCATAAGAATTGAAATAAATTATTTTAAAGTGCCACAAAAATAAAGTAAATAGTGATGAACCACAACCTTTTCAATACAATTTATAATGAATCTTAAGTTTCCCATCAACAATCGATTCATCCTTTGTTCAAATCATAATTTTTAGTATATTGTTGTTTTTGAATACGTCTTTTTACGTATAAATACGTACTTATATCTATTTAGCAAGAAATGAATATATTTTATTTTTTTAAGAATCCTATTTCCACCTATTTGACCTATCTTTTTTAAACAAATAGAAATTAAAATGTTATTTTTTCAATTTTATCTTATAAAGTATCTATTTTTGAGTACTCAAAAGTATAAAGCGAATTGTTATGAAATACCATCCAATAGATCGTCACCTTTTTATAAAAAACCGAGCCAAATTTACGGCTCAAATGAAGCCAAAAAGTGTAGCAGTTTTCAATTCCAATGATATTTATCCGGTTTCTGCCGATAGCACTTTGCCTTTTGCGCAACACCGCGATATTTTCTATTTATCCGGCGTTGACCAGGAAGAAAGCATATTGTTGCTTTTCCCTGATGCTCCTTATGAAAACCAGCGCGAAATGTTGTTCCTGAAAGAAACCAGCGAACATATCGCGATTTGGGAAGGCGAAAAACTGACCAAAGACCGTGCCTTTGAAGTTTCGGGTATCAAAACCGTGCATTGGTTGCAGGATTTCGAGAAAGTGCTATTCGAAATGATGACACATTGCGATACAATCTATATCAATACGAACGAACATTATCGTGCCACCATCGAAACCGAAACCCGTGAAGCCCGTTTTGTAAAATGGTGGAAAGCCAAATATCCTGGGCATCAGGTTGCCAAAAGCAATCCTATTTTGCAACACATTCGTTCTGTGAAAGAACCCGAAGAATTGGATTTAATTCAAAATGCCTGCGACATTACCGAAAAAGGGTTCAGAAGAGTATTGTCGTTCGTGAAACCCAACGTAACCGAATACGAAATCGAAGCCGAATTCATTCACGAATTCACCCGTAATCGTTCCAAAGGCTTTGCTTACACCCCGATTATTGCTTCGGGAAATAACGCCAATGTTTTGCATTATATCGAAAACAACCAAGTTTGCAAAGCCGGTGATTTGATTTTACTTGACGTTGCTGCCGAATATGCCAATTATTCCAGCGATATGACCCGAATGATTCCCGTTTCCGGAAAATTCAACGACCGACAAAAAGCAGTTTATAATGCTGTTCTTCGTGTAAAAAATGAAGCAACAAAAATGCTGACGCCGGGAACGCTTTGGAAAGAATACCATATTGAAGTGGGGAAATTAATGACCTCGGAATTGCTAGATTTAAAACTTCTCGACAAAGCCGATGTACAAAACGAAAACCCAGAATGGCCCGCCTACAAAAAATATTTCATGCACGGGACCTCACACCACATAGGCTTGGACACGCACGATTATGGAATCCTAACCGAGCACATGAAAGCGAATATGGTTTTTACCGTCGAACCCGGAATCTACATCCCCGCCGAAGGTTTCGGAATCCGATTGGAAGACAATGTGGTCATTCAGGAAAAGGGCGAACCCTTCAACTTGATGCGAAACATCCCGATCGAAGTAGAGGAAATTGAGAGTTTGATGAATTCTTGATTTAGAGAATAGAATATAGAGGAAAGATAAAAGACGGTTTGCAGAAATGTGAGCCGTTTTTTTATTGTCAAACTTTGTCATTCCGACGAAGGAGGACTCGAGCGTAGCCAACAGGCGAAGCAATCTCAATACTTTTTTATAAAAAACGACTTACAGCAATGTGAGCCGTTTTTATTTACCATATAAGGCATTTAAGGATATTTAAGATTTTCCTATAGGATCTTAAATTTCTTATAGGGTTCAAAAAAATAAAACCTTATTTTTGTCTCAAGTTTATTCCAATGAATCAAATCCGCTACAAAAACACAAAAATCTCCTATTCGGATTCTGGAAAAGGCAGCGCTATCGTTTTGCTTCACGGTTTTCTAGAAAACCAAACGATGTGGCAGGATTTAGTCCCCGAATTAAGCAAGAAATACCGTGTTATAACCATCGATTTATTGGGTCATGGTGAATCAGATTGTTTGGGTTATGTGCATACTATGGAAGATAATGCCGATGCTGTTCATTCTGTTTTATCCCAATTACGGATTCGGAAAGCGATTTTTGTCGGGCATTCTATGGGCGGTTACGTGGCTTTGGCTTTCGCCGAATTATTTCCTGCCAATGTAAAAGGCTTGGTTTTACAGAATTCGACTTCAAAAGCCGACAGCGAGGAACGAAAAACCAACCGGGATCGCGCCATAAAAGCCGTGAAGAAAGATTATATTGGTTTTGTCCGACTTTCCATCGCCAATCTATTCAATCCCGACAATCGGGAAAGACTCACTACAGCAATCGAAAAAGTAAAAATCGAGGCATTGAAAACACCCTTGCAAGGCATCGTGGCTTCGCTTGAAGGAATGAAAATCCGCAAAGACAGGCAAGCTTTGTTGCGCTCTGCCACTTATCCTATTTTGCTGATTTTAGGAAAAAAAGATCCCGTTTTGAATTATGAAAATAACCTGAAACAAATCGAAAATACACTTATAAAACTTGTCACTTTCCCCGACGGACATATGAGTCACATCGAAAATCGAGACCAATTAAAGAAAGAACTATTGGGATTTTTTAAAGGAATTCCAAAAAATTAACCACAAAAGAATCAAAAGAACTAAAAGACATAAATTAATCTTCTAAAACCCTAAAAAATTCGTTAACAAATGTCTTTTGACCCTCTTTATACAAGTTAACAGAGTGAAAATTATATAAAATGCCTTTTGGAGCTTCCAATAATTTCATATAAGTCATTAATTGAGCATGATGAATTGGCAAAACTGTTTCTATAGCTTTTAATTCAAGAACAATACAATTTTCAATAAATAAATCACATCTTAAATCCGTTTCTATTTCCAAATCTTTAAAAAAAATTGGAACTAATAATTCTGATTTAAAAGAAATTCCCCTTAAATCAAGTTCTTTTTTAAGGCATTTATGATAAACACTTTCTAATAATCCTGGTCCAATTAATTTATGAACTTCAATTGCAGCTCCATTAATTTGATAGGTCAAATCAGTTAAATAACTCTTTGTAATTCTTGTCATAGAATTGTTTTCTTTAATTGAATTATATTGAGATTAAATCATTTAAAAACTTAGGTGCCTTTTGTTTTTCTTTTGATTCTTTTGTGGTGAAAAACTAAATTTTCTCCTCAAAAGAAATAGTCTCATCCAAAATTTCGTTCAACAGCAAAACCATTTGTTCTATATAATTATCTAAAATTTCTTCTCCAATTACGGTGGCATCTTCCTTGTTTTCCTTGAAAGTAAAAGGCAAAAACCCCGATTTCAAATTCTTGAAAGAGATAATTCCAGCCTCTATAAGTTTGCCATTTGCTTCTTTTTCAAACATAAAAGCATAGGCCAAAATCTGGATGATTTTGTCATTTTTAATATCTTTTGTCAAGTCTTTCCATGATTTTAAAGTAACACTACCCTTTTCGACTTTGCCAGTTTTGTAATCGATGATTCTGATGTTTCCGTTGTGTTCTTCAATCCGATCGACGGAACCGCCAATTTTTACAGAGAATGGCAAACTGGGATGTTCCAAAATCCGCTCGAATCGCTTTTCCAAAGCTAGGATTTTTATGGCATCTCCGTTTTTGATGCTTTCCAATTCTACTTTCAGGAAGTTGGAAACATTGCGTTTGGCCACTTCAAAAGCCAAAAGATTTCTCCCTTTTTTAATTTCGCCTTCTTTGTAAACGAGTTTGAATTGTTTCAACACTTCGTCATCCAAAAGTTTAAAACAACTTAAAAGTCCGGCTTCCGATAAAAATTTCCCGATAAAAGGTTCATACAAAACCTTCAGGGTTTCGTGTATTATCGTTCCCAAGGTATTCAACGCAATATTTTCCTCGACTTCTTCGACTTCGCTGATGCGCAAAATCTTTTGGAAATAAAACTGGATTGGATTCCGGATATAACTCGTCAACGCCGATGGGGAAAAGCCGCTCTGGGCAATTTCCTTCAATCTTAACATCACTAATTCCGATTTTGGAATTACCATTGGTTGGTAAGCGGTTTCGGGCAAAGCGGCATTGTAAATTTCGTGTGTGAGCGAATGATTGGGTTGTTTTTCGACTTCTAATTGGGTGATGAAACGGCTCTTTTCTCCCGCATCCAAACCTTCACTCTCGGTGTTATAAAGCAAATAAATAGTCTTGGCGCGTTGCAATAAATGGTAGAAATGATAGGTATAAATAGCGTCTTTTTCTTTGAAAGTGGGCAAACCTAATTCCTTTTTCACATCATAAGGAATAAAGGAATTTTGTGATTTTCCCGCTTGTAATTTGCCTTCATTCATCGAAGTGATGATCACGGTTTCAAAATCCAAAACCCGGCTTTCTAAAACTCCCATAATTTGCAAACCATTCAAAGGTTCGCCTTCAAAAGAAACTTCGGCCAAATCGATTACCTGTTTGTAAATCGCATAAAGCGTCTCGATTTTATCGATGTTTTCGTGCTGCGAATAGTAATTCATCAGTTTGTTGATGACCTTGAAAATCGCATAAGCAAAGGCTTTGGTGATTTTTTCTTCCTCGTTGTCGTTGCTTAAATTCGTTTTAATCGTTTGCAATAAACTTGAAATGGTTTCCAAAACTGCCATCGAGCCATTTTCCCATTTTTGGAATAACAAAAGGAACAAATCACTTGGATCTGGATTCAATTCCATCAATTTATGATGCGTTATAAAAGTGTAATTATTCTGATTGATGATGTTGACTAACACCCCCGTTTTTGCGAAAGGTTCCACCAAAGGATGCGTCAAAATATCCAAAACATCCTTGTAATACAACACATAACTCTTGGCATTTCTAGACAAGGCGTTTGTGTGCATTTTAAACAATTTGGCAATCAAAATCTGTGCTGGATTGTTCTTGCTTGAATAACCCATCGTAATATTCAATGCGCCAACAGTCGAGGGCAACGAATATAAAAGCGGCACCAAAAGGTTTTCCTCTCCAAGTATTATGGCGACCTTATCTAATGTAGCATTGGGGCTATCCTTAATAATATTTTCGATAATGCTTCCGGCAATTTTGGCCTGCCCTATGGTTTTGGGAGTGCCAATAATCTGGATGTTTTTAGATTGCGAAAAATCATTCACAATCCATTCAAAAGGATTTGATTTATAGTGCTTCCAGCTTTCTTTAAAGCGTCGCACAAACAAACCCGCATCGTGAAACGGATCGTTTAGAAAAGTCTGATCAACATCCCAATATATTTTAGCTTTGTCTGAAGCCAATAAGTGTTGGACAATTTCGTCTTCGGATTTATTTAAAGCATTAAACCCTGCAAAAACATAGTGTTTGTCCTTGATGGAATCTGAAAAATGATTGAGATTGTGTACCGCTTCCCGATAAATTAACCCTTGATATCCAATTCCTTTGTGGAGTAAATGAGAATAAAGGGATTGGTAATAATGGGGCAAAAGTTTCCAAAAATCGATATAATTCTCGAGTAATTGGGTTTTATTCTCGACTTCAATCCCCCACTTTTTGATGTCTTCAATATCTTTCAGATAGGAAAGAATATGTGATGGATCCAGCAAATACCGGTCGATTTCGTTGAAATCTTGCAAAAGTGTTTTGGCCCAATTGGCAAAAAGTTCAAAAGATTGTTGGCTTGATTTTTCGGTGATTGACAAATAGACTTCATAAAATTCAAATAATAATTCTATTGAGTCAATAGAACGAATTCCCGAGATTTCTTGAATAAATTCTTCAATACTAATGATTTCTGGTGAAAGAATATTGGTTGCAACCTGCTTTCTTAATGCTTCAATCAAGAATGTTTTGGCACGTTTATTCGGCAAAACCACAATGGCATTAGATAGCTTTCCTGAATAATTTTGGATTAAAACCTGTGCTAATTTATCTAAAAAAGAAGTGTCTGTCATTTTATAAATATAAAAAAAACGCCCCGATAAATCGAGGCGTTTCCCATAAATATTTAGAAATAAATTATTTGGCTAATTTCACTTCTGTTCTTCTGTTTAAAGCTTTACCTTCTTTCGTTTTGTTAGTTGCAATTGGCATAGATGATCCATAACCTATAGCAGATAATTTGCTGCCATCAACTCCATTTGCTACTAAAGCATTTTTAACAGCATTGGCTCTATCTTGAGAAAGTTTTTGATTTACTTTTTCTGAACCATCACTATCAGTATGCCCTTGAACACTAAATTTAGAATTTGGATATTGTTTAAGAATCTTAGCAATTGCTTCTAATCGTACCGGTACATCTTCTGTTTTAAAAGTTGATTTACCAGAATTAAAATATATAGATCTCGCTTCTACCTGAATGGCATCCAAAGCTTGAATGGCCACTTCAGGACATCCGTTGTTAGCAACAGTTCCTTTTACATCTGGACATTTGTCATCTTTGTCTAAAATTCCGTCTCCATCAGTGTCTGGCCAAGGACAACCTGCATTTTCTTTTGGACCAGCAACAGTTGGACATTTATCGTCTTTATCTGCAACACCATCTCCATCAGCATCTGGACAACCTTTCAATGAAGCTAAACCGGCAACCTCTGGACAAGCATCATCTTTATCAGCAATACCATCTCCGTCTTTGTCAGGACAACCATTTAAAGCAGCCAATCCAAATTCAGTTGGACAAGCATCAAGTGAGTCGATGATTCCATCACCGTCTGTATCAGGACAACCTTTGAATTGTTTTAACCCAGCCACAGTTGGACAAGCGTCATCTTTATCATAAATTCCATCGCCATCAGTATCTTTTCCTCCAAATTTGAAAGTAATCCCAGCAGTATGTTGGAACAAAGAAGGTGATTTTGGAGCAGTTGTTAAACCAACATTTCTATCGCCAAATGAAACTTTATAGGTGGATTCAAGAGATAAACCAATGTTATCATTAAACCAAAAAGATAAACCAGCACCTGGATTCACAGTCCCATAACTATGGTCTCCCAAGAAAGTATAACCCCCTCCAAAATGTAAGGACGGATCAATCACTTTAGATTTAATCAAGCTCATAAAACTGTATTTTACGTTAGCATCAATACCGTAATACATTAAATCCCCTGGATTAATTACTACCACATCTGCTTGCGTTGGCCCTTGCCAATTTACATATTTACTCATTTTGTTGATAGATCCTTGAATACCAAAAGAAAAATTATCTCCAACGTACCTAGACAAGCTAATGTAGGATACAGAAGGAAGAATATTCCAATCTCTCTTTACCTTAAAGAACTGTTCGAAGTGATCAGGGAAATTACCTCTTCTATCAGCAGAATTGGCACTAGTTCTAGAGTCGATTGCGTTCACGCCAAAAGATAGCGCCCATGGGTTATTGCTATCCTGAGCATATGAGTTTAAACTCATTACCATTATCACAATAACAAAAATTTTGTTAAGATGTTTCATACTTGATTTTGTTAGATTAGTATTTTTAATGCTACAAAAGTAATGTGTAATTTTTTAACTACAAAATAAAACATTAAAAAAAAACCATAAAAAATTTGATTCTAAATTACTTTTAGAGCCATCCCTACCTCAATAAAAGCCTTAATTGCCTTGTCTAAATGGTCTTTTGAGTGAGCTGCCGACAATTGAACTCTAATCCTTGCCTTGTCTTTTGGCACCACTGGAAAGAAGAAACCTATCACATAAATTCCTTTTTTCAACAAGTCGTTAGCCATAATTTGCGCTAATTTTGCGTCATAAAGCATTACTGGAACAATGGCCGAATCTCCATCAAGGATGTCGAAACCCGCTTTTTTCATTCCAGCTTTGAAATAATTAGTATTCCATTCTAATTTATCTCGAAGCTTCGTGTTTTTTTCTAACAACTCAAAAACTTTTATACTAGCACCAACAATTGCTGGAGCCAATGAATTCGAAAACAAATAAGGCCTAGAACGTTGGCGCAACAATTCAATAATTTCTTTTTTGGCACTAGTATAACCCCCCATTGCTCCACCTAAAGCTTTCCCTAAGGTTCCTGTGATTATATCCACTCTTCCCATTACAGCTTTTGCCTCGAGCGTTCCTTTTCCAGTTGCCCCAATAAATCCTGCTGCATGGCATTCGTCCACCATCACCATCGCATCATATTTATCCGCTAAATCACAAATTTTGTCCAATGGTGCTATAACGCCATCCATAGAGAAAACACCATCAGTAACAATAAGTTTAAAACGTGTTCCGACTTTATTGGCTTTGATTAATTGCTGTTCCAAATCTTCCATATTACTATTTTCGTAACGATACCGAGTCGCTTTACACAACCGAACACCGTCAATAATGGAAGCGTGATTTAAACTATCCGAAATTATCGCGTCATTTTCATTAAACAAAGGTTCGAATACACCCCCATTGGCATCAAAAGCCGCCGCATAAAGAATTGTGTCTTCTGTTCCGTAGAATTTCGAAATTTTTTTTTCCAATGTCTTGTGAATATCCTGTGTTCCGCAAATAAAGCGAACCGATGACATTCCAAAACCGTGGGTATCCATCGCATCTTTTGCCGCCTGAATTACTTCGGGATGTGAGGAAAGTCCAAGGTAATTATTAGCACAAAAATTCAAAACTTTTTCGCCATTCACGGTAATTTCGACTCCTTGTGGAGAAGTAATGATTCTTTCTTTTTTGAAAATGCCATTGTCTTCTATAGTTTGAAGTTCATTTTGCAGATATTCTTGTATTTTTCCGTACATATTTTATGCTTCTTTTGTTTGCTTTACCAGTTCGCTATCGCTCGTGTCAAGTTTTTGCCGCAAAGACGCAAAGGCTCGAAGTTTTTAAAAATTAACAACATTAATTTTTTCCCCTATATATATAAGTGCTTTTTTTACCACTTTATAACCCATAATCTCAATGGCGTTTTGATAATTTTCTAATTGCAATTGATATTTAGGATTATGCATTCCTGTTTTATAATCCAATAAAAAAACCTCCTTAGTATTGCTTAAAACCATTCGGTCGGGCTTGATGGTTTTTCCTTGCTTTTGAATAATGGTTTGCTCATTCAGCACCTCATTTCCTTCGGCAAAATAAGTTGAAAGTTCGGAGTGATTGACGATTTCCTGAATGGTTTTATAAACCACTTCTTTTTGATTCAAAGTAATTAATCCGCTTTCGACGGCTTTTGTAATGGCTAAATCAACATCCGCCTTAGTTTTCACAAAAGCTAAAATCTCGTGAACTACATTTCCATATTCTATAGCTTCTTGCTGATGTGTTCCCCACATTAAAGACTCTCGTTGGGCGATTTTTATGTTTTTGGGATTCAAAATTTCCGAAACTAAAGGAATGGTTTTCAAAGTATCAATGTGTTTTTTCTCTGCGGATAATTTGGCAGGGGTTCCAAATTCATATTCCAATTTGTCTTGGTCAAATTGTCCTTTGTGAACCAAATAATTGACAAAAAAAGTAGCCATAGTATTCTTTCTCACAACTCCTTTGGAATCTAAATTCATATTCGAAATTACATATAATTGTTCTTCGGCCCGAGTCAAAGCCACATACAAAATATTAATATTGTCTAACAGTTCTTCCTGTGATTTTTGAACATAAACTGATTTTGCCGCTTCTCCAAAACCTTCAACCGCTTTACTATTATCAACCAATACTTTCGGCAGTCCAAAATCCGCTACTTCTGTGTCAATCCATAGTTTATTTTTTGGGCTGCGACTGTAATCTTCATCGGCGAAAGGCATAATCACAACCGGAAATTCCAATCCCTTAGACGTATGAATAGTCATTATCCGAACTGCATTGTTGCCTTCGCGCGAAGGAATACTGAATTTCTCTGAATTTTTGTCCCAATAATTTAAAAAGTCTGCTATTCCCGCTTGGTTTCGAATATCCCTATCGAGTACAATGTCAAGAAAATATTGAACATACGAGTTGCTTTTGGTTGGATTCAAAAACTTCGAAACGATAATTTCTACCGCTTCATACAATGATTTTTTTCTGATGTTTTGAAAAGACAAGCCAACATCAAAACTCTCAAGCCAGTTCTCGAAATCCATTTCATTTACATAAGTCATTCCTTGTGCTATGAAATCGTGAATTGCAAACTTATCTTGACTATTTTGAGCTAAATAATGTAAAAAATAAGCTTTTGATTCTTTATCTGAATTGTTTTTTAAGTACTTTAACAAATGAATAATAAATCGAACTTCAGTAGCATTTTGAATCATCAAAGTTTCTGATGACAAGAGCGGAATTCCTTGCTCCGTCAAATAATTAGCAACGGCAATTCCTTGACTGCGTTTTCGGGTTAGAATAACAATGTCTTTGTATTCAAAACCTTGCTTTACTACTTTTTGAATAGTATTTAAAGTAGCCAAAACATACAATTCTGTTTTGCCCAATGCCTCTTCGTCGTCTTCGCTTTCTTCTATTTTTGGAATGAAAGATATATTTACATAACCACCCTTTTTAGTATTGCTTTTTTGATGGCTATGATTGGCATACAAATCCTTGTAATCTTCTTGTTCGAATTCATTGGACAACAATTGAAAAAACTCGTTGTTGAAATCGATTATTTGAGAATAAGAACGGTAATTTTTATCTAAATGTTCTAAAACTTTATCGGGATTATTGAACGGATTATGGTCTTTGCTCAAGGCAATAAACTGTTCGGCCTTACCGCCACGCCAACGATAGATAGATTGTTTTGGATCGCCAACAATCATCAAAGTTCCTTTTTCGCCATCGAATTCGCTGGATGTTGCGTTGTCAATAAGTGGGATCAGGTTTTGCCATTGCATTTCGGAAGTGTCCTGAAATTCATCGATAAAAAAATGGCGGTACCGCTCACCCAATCTTTCGTAAATGAATGGTGCCGGTTGGTTTTGAATTTCGCGATGAATAATAGCGTTGAATTCGGTGATGGAAAGCACATTTTGTTCACTTTGAATCTTAGCCAATTCATTGCTAACAGTATTCAACAACGATAAAGGCGTAATGTTTTTCAGGAATGCTTTGAAGAAATCACGCTTTTCGAAGTTCTTATAAACTTGGTCGAGAATTTGCAATAATTCCGGGATTATATTCTCTATTAAAGCTCCGTCTTTGGCGGTTTTATTGATTTTAATAGCATCGGTTTCGTGGTAGGTTTTGTTTTTTGGATTGAATTTTCCCTCCTGAATACTTTGCAAATGTTTGGGAAAATAAGATCCTGAAAAGGATTTGGTGTCAATGCCGTTTTTCTCGATTAACAACAAAGCGCCTTCGGCAAATACAGCATTTTCTTTTTCTAATACTTTACAGGCTTGGGCGAGTTTTTCTTTTATTTCGACAAATTCAGTGATGGATCTATCCTGAAAATGGGTAATTTCATTTCGATTATTTTCATTGAGAACCAACCGACCTGTATCGAGAATTTCGCGTGAAATATCCCAAGATTTATCGTCATCGGTTTTTTCCATCGTGAAATCGATAAGCAATTTGGTTAGCGTTTCATCTTCGCCAGCTTGCGCAATGATGGCGTCAACGGCTTCAATGAGCAGGTTTTCGGTATCCAAAGTCACTTCAAAAGTCATGGGCAAACCTAAATCGTGAGCAAAAGCCCGAATGACTTTATGGGTGAATTTATCGATGGTCGAAATATCAAAAGCAGCATAATTATGAATAATATGCTTGATGATTTGCTGCGATTTGGTTTTGATTTGGATTATGGAAAGCTGGGTTTCTATTGCTAAATGGCGTATTAAATCCTGTGCTTTTTCGCTTGGATTATCTTTTGAAAACTCGGATAAACTGCCCACGATTCTGCTTTTCATTTCGTGAACCGCTTTGTTGGTAAACGTAATGGCGAGAATGTTGCGATAGGCATCATTTTTCTTGGCAACCAGAATAATTTTCAGGTATTCTTTGACAAGCGCATAGGTTTTTCCCGAACCTGCCGATGCGTCGTATATGGAGAATGAGGGTCTTTGCATAGTATCTAATTTATCACCGAAGCCCTGCCCCGATGGAAGTGGAAATTCTTCCGGTTTTTATTCGGGAGATTGCAACGAATAGCGGGAAATAGATCCGCATTTCGACAAGCTCAGCGTGACATTATCACACTATCAATTTATTTAATATAATTATAACGAAATAGAATTTCCAATTCCAAAGTTAATTGTTTAATTTTGAATAAAATATTTATAAATCATTTAAACAACTATAGTATGGCTTTTGAATTACCACAATTACCTTATGCGTATGACGCATTAGAACCTCATATTGATGCGCGCACGATGGAAATTCATCACACAAAACATCACAATGCTTACATTACTAACGTAAATGCTGCTATTGCAGGAACAGATTTAGAAGGAAAAAGCATCGAAGCTATTTTGGCAAATTTGGATATGAAAAACATGGCGGTTCGTAATAACGGCGGTGGACATTTCAATCACAGTTTGTTTTGGACAGTGATGTCGCCAAACGGTGGCGGATTGCCAACAGGAGAACTAGCGGCTGCTATTGATAGCGCTTTTGGATCTTTTGATGTATTTAAAGCTGCTTTCACAAAAGCTGGAGCTACCCAATTTGGCTCAGGTTGGGCTTGGTTATGTGTAAAAGACGGTAAACTTGAAGTTTGCGGAACACCAAACCAAGACAATACTTTAATGCCTGGCGTAGGTTGTGGAGGAAGACCAATCCTGGGAATGGATGTTTGGGAACACGCCTATTATTTGCATTATCAAAACAGAAGACCTGATTATATTGAAGCTTTCTTTAACGTAATCAACTGGGATGAAGTGGCCAGAAGATATGCTTTAGAGAAATAAAAAATAGAAGCAAGAGCCAAAAGGCATCCGGCAAGAACTGAAAATTTACAAAAAAATAAGAGGCAAGAAGAAAGACAGTATTAAGTCGTTTCTCTTGCCTCTTGGCTATTGCGCTTTTGGTTAATTTCCTTGACTTTATTCCAATAAAAAAGGTGAAATTACTTTCACCCTTTTTGCCCCAAATCTACCATAAACTTAACCTACTAATATTATGGTGAGTCAAAGATATATATGCAATTCGCTTTCAACAAATAAATCAGATGAAATACATTAATAGTCGTTGAAATGCTTGATTATCTCTTTTTTTAGTACGCTCTTGCATTTTTACCTTCGTAAAAATTCATAAACGCCTTATTTACAACACGATTGCCTCCTGGAGTTGGATAATCTCCGGTGAAATACCAGTCGCCTAAATTCTTCGGGCAGGCGATATGTAAATTCTCAACGGTTTGGAAAATTATTTTCACCTCAGCATTGATTTCAGGTGAACTTAAAAGTTGTGCGATCTTGTCTGAAACTTCCTGTGGCTGGAATGGCGCATAAATTTCGGTGACGAAATTAACAACTTCCTCATCTTTTAAATTTTCCTGTTCTTTGCATTTAACATATACATCTTCTACAATATGATATAAATTTCTTTCTTTAAGCAATTCTAATGCCGCTTGAAAAGCCACTAAACCTTCTAGTTTTGCCATATCGATTCCATAACAATCCGGATACCGAATTTGAGGAGCCGATGAAACCACCACAATACTTTTGGGTTTCAAACGATCCATCATTTTGATGATGCTCATTTTGAGTGTCGTTCCCCGCACGATACTGTCATCAATAATCACCAAATTATCTGTTGGTTTGATCACACCATACGTCACATCATAAACATGGGCAACCAAATCATCTCGACTACTGTCTTCGGTAATGAAAGTCCTCAATTTTGCGTCTTTGATGGCCACTTTTTCGGTTCTGATTTTTACCGAAAGAATTTCCTCGAGTTTTTCCTTGGTTAATGTTTTTCTGTTATTGAGGATGTATTTGTTTTTTCTTTGGTTCAGGAAATCCTGGGCTGCTTCAATCATTCCATAGAATGAAGTTTCGGCGGTGTTTGGAATATAAGAGAAAACCGTGTTGTCTGTATCGTTATCAATGGCGTCTAAAACAGCTGGGAGAATTAATTTCCCCAAGTTTTTCCTTTCCTGATATATTTCGGCATCACTACCCCGAGAGAAATAAATCCTCTCGAAAGAACACGATTTTTTTAGGGTTGCAGGAAGAATTTCTTCTTCGGTTACTTTTCCGTTTTTCTTGATGATTAAAGCGTTTCCAGGTTGTAGTTCTTTTACTTTTTCGAAATCTACATTGAAAACCGTTTGAATAACCGGACGTTCTGACGCTACCACCACAATTTCGTCATCTTCATAAAAATAGGCTGGACGAATTCCGGCTGGATCTCTAAAAACAAATGCATCTCCGTGTCCCAGAAGTCCCGCCATGGCATACCCGCCGTCCAAATTTTTGGATGCTCGGGTCAAAATCTTGGCAATATCTAATCTTTCAGCAATTACTGGAGAAGCTTCTTGCTTTGTGAGTCCTTCATTTTTGCAATCTTGATACAAATCAATAACCGCTTTATCTAAAAAATGACCTATTTTTTCCATTACGGTAACGGTATCCGTCATTTCTTTTGGATGCTGTCCTAAATCAACAAGATTTTGAAAAAGTTCTTTTACATTGGTCATATTGAAATTCCCAGCCAGAATAAGATTTCTGTGCATCCAGTTATTTTGACGTAAAAAGGGATGGACGCTTTCGATGCTGTTCTTCCCAAAGGTTCCGTAACGAACATGACCCAAAAACAATTCCCCTAAATACGGAATTCTTCTTTTTTGCAATGCCACATCGTTCAAATATTCTGGGTGCGACGTCAATTCCTCATTGATCCTGTCGTTTATTTGGGCGAAAACATCCTGAATGGGTTGCGCATCGTTCGAACGCACTCTACTAATGTATCTTTCTCCAGGTTCAACATCGAGTTTGATGCTTGCAAAACCCGCTCCGTCTTGTCCTCGATTGTGTTGCTTTTCCATCAAAAGATACATTTTTTGGATTCCGTAGAAAGCCGTGCCGTATTTTTCTTTGTAGAATTCTAACGGTTTTTTTAATCTTAAAAGGGCAATGCCACATTCGTGTTTAATTGCGTCGCTCATTGTATTGTGTGTTTATTTTGATTAAAAAAAGCCTAGTTTCCAAGGCTTCAGTAGTATGCGTTATATTTCTATATCAAATTGTGTTAGCGATTTGAATTGTTTCAATCGCGCTACAACTTCTTCTTTTTCAAGACCTACCATTCTTTCGGTTCCAAATTTTTCTACACAAAAGGAGGCTAAATTAGAGCCGTATATAATAGCGTTTTTCATGTTTTCGAAGGAACTATTTTCGCTTTGTGTTATATATCCTGCGAATCCTCCGGCAAATGTATCTCCAGCTCCTGTTGGATCAAAAACTTCTTCTAAAGGCAAAGCTGGTGCAAAGAAAATTTGATTGTCGTGAAACAATAAAGCACCGTGTTCTCCTTTTTTGATGACAACGAATTTTGGTCCCATAGCGTGAATTTTTGCTGCCGCTTTTACCAATGAATACTCCCCTGAAAGCTGTCTTGCTTCTTCGTCATTTATGGTAATTACATCGACACGTTGGATTACGGCTAATAATTCAGGTAATGCACAATCCATCCAAAAATTCATGGTGTCAAGAACGACCAATTTTGGTTTCACGTCCATTTGGTCCAAAACACTACTTTGTACTAATGGATGTAAGTTTCCTAGCATCACCACATCGGCAGTTTTGAAATTCTGTGGAACTTTGGGTTGAAAATCAGCCAAAACATTTAACTCCGTTGCCAAGGTATCTCTTGAGTTTAAATCATTATGATACAAGCCGCTCCAAAAGAAGGTTTTGCCCCCTTTGACTACTTCAAGACCTGAAATATCAATGTTTCTATTGGTCAATAAATCTAAATATTCTTGTGGAAAATCATCGCCCACCACTGAAACAATAGCAGATTCAAGTTTAAAATGAGATGCCGAAAGTCCAATATAAGTCCCTGCACCGCCCAAAATTTTGTCAGTTTTCCCAAAAGGGGTTTCAATAGCGTCGAAAGCAACGGTTCCAACAATCAATAATTTATTCATACGTAGATTCTATTTTATTTTTAAAGGAATATGGAATTCGCTTATTCGCATTTGATGACTACAGAAGAATCAATGCTAAGCTCATTTCATACTTTATGATTCGAATTAAGCGGCAAAGATAGTTTATAAGTTTGAAGTTTGAAAATGTATGCGATTAGAAGTTGCTACAAAATTTTCTCCTCCTCTTTCTCCTAAAATAGCTCCAGAAAGTTCCTTTTGGGGCGAAGCCCCATACCTAGCCTTTATTGGACAGCAAAGTACCTTTTTATTGCTATTTGCTTCTTATTGACTCTATAGTGACTCTATACTCACTCTATAGTAACTCTATACTATTATCCTTTTTTATAGAGTGACTATAGAAAAAACATAGACTCCTATTAAATTTAACATAAAGTATGCCAGAGGATAGTATGGGTATTACTACCTTTATGTCGCACATTACAAACCCTTTACAAGATGGCACGACTTAATAAAAAAAACATCCTCAGCGGCAGGATTGCCAATTTGGTTTTCAGGAATGTTGGCGGCAAGCAAATTGTACAAAGCCGGCCTGAGGAGATGAACCAAACCAAGGCAACAAAATTGAGCAGCTCAGAATTTACCCAATGCAGTCGTTGGGCTAAAATTTTACGTCTTTCGCTACTTCCTTTTTTGGTAGGACTTACGGACACTTATATGTACAAACGACTTACTGCAAGACTTTATGCCGTCCTGCAAACCAACACCTCGATACCTAAAGGACTGCGTACTCCCTGCAATGCCGATATGGGCGCCCTCGTTGGTTTTGAGTTTAACACGCACTCCCCTTTTGTGGATTATTTTTTACCCCAGATCGAAGTTCACTTAGATTCACAGCGACAAATTAATGTAATGCTACCGGAATTTGAGCCCAAAACGGAGGTTGTTTTTGCAGAGAGAACCTATCAAGCAGAATTGGTGGTGTCTGTTTTGGCGACTCACTTAGAGCCCAATACCGCTGCTATCGAAACGCATTTTATTTTGCCGTTTGAAAGACAGACCCCCTTAGTTCCGGAAACTCAATGGACTAGTTTTGCACTTCCTGTTGATTACTTTGTGATGGTTAGTGCCAAAATACTGTATTACAATACCAATACCTTTACGGTGAAAAATTATGTCAACAGCAAGGAATTAAACCCTGCCTGCGTGATTTTTGCTGCGGGTAGCTGATGGTTTTTGTAAATGCCTCCCCAGCTGTGCGAGATCTCCCTTAGTACCCACTCCAATAATCGACACCGTTAAAAAGGCAAAACAACCCAAGTATTTATTTGTAGTAAAAAACATTATATTTGAACAAAAATATGGCAGAAGGATACAAACCCTCTCTCGTCCTTGTTTGTCCACGTTCTCTGGTGCTTGGCTGCGGTGAGTACCTACCTAAATTAAAAGAAGTAAGCAGGTAGTCGATGCAATCGAGCACCAGATTGGGGGAAAAAGGACTGATTGAGGATGTAGTGATTTTTAGAATGTTTGATGTATAGCAACAACTAGCCACACGAAAGGATTCGTTCGGCAGCGGGGGGGGGGCAAAGTCAGGAGACGTTTGCGCAGCACATTGCTAAAAAGTGAATACTTTGCACAGCTGGGGTGTTTCCTTGCAATGAAAGTTGGGGGCGAATTGTGTTGTAAGTAGGAACATCTTCGGCTAAAGCGTTTATAAGTTGCTT
>CAIOTL010000207.1 GCA_903861155.1 uncultured Bacteroidota bacterium | reverse complement strand
TCCTTAACAACCAAAATACCCTGTTTTAAAATCGTATCGAGAACCGAAAACCACTGTGCAAAAAAGGCTTCTCGATACTTTTTTATAAAATAGCTTACAGCAATTTTATAAAAAAAACTCGAAGTGACGACTTTTTGTTAACTCGAACATAGATCTCGTCAGTTCGAGTGTTTTTTAAAGCTAAACTGATCTTTCTATAATAACCAAACAACCCTGCTTTAAAAATCGTATCGAGAACCGAAAACCATTGTGCAAAAAAGGATTCTCGATACTTTTTTATAAATTAGCTTACCGCAATTTTATAAAAAAACTCGAAGTGACGACTTTTTGTTTGTTTGAAGTGACGACCTTTGTTAGCCATCTATCGAGAACTCTCCAACAACTTCTTCACTTCTTCCTCAAAAACATCCATTGTATAATGACGAGACCAATCACTCCCCTTTATGACTTTCCTTTGATACTCCCCTTCATTAGCCAGCAAAACTTCAATTTGCAGGACGTCTTTTTCCAAATCCATCGTCAATAACAGCCCCCTGTCTCCATAATCTAGCATATAGGAAACACAAGATATGGCGGTGGCCAGGGGAACACACCCCCAAAACATCCCCTCGGCAATGGCCTTGGGCCATCCCTCGCTCTCCGAAGCCAACACAACAAAATGACTTTGTTGGTAAGCCGCTTGGATTACTGCCTGAGTCTGATTGCCTTTCAGCACCACTATATTTTCCAGATTATGAAGCGAAAGATACTCTTCGAGGGACTCTCTTTCGATTCCTTCTCCATATAAGGTCAAGGTCACATGCTGACCTTTCATATGTAAAGCTTCTACCAGTTGGATAGCATACAAAGGATTTTTGCCTTTGACCAAAGTGCCCACATAAACAAAATGAATGGCCCCATTCAGCTCCCTAGGGAGAATCGGCAATTTGTCGGCCTCCCTATAGGTGGCCGTAAAAAAAGGCTTGATGTTCTGGCTACTTCCCTCCCATTCGCCATAGACCAGAACTTGCATATTCCGGGTTAGGAAAGTATTGGCCAAAATCCATTGTTGCAGGCGATACGACCAAGGTTGTCTTGCTTTTGGATCCCAATTGCCCGCATATTTGGCCGTCTTGGTTTTGCGGGGAAACAAAATCTGAAGAAAACAGCCCAATAAACCAATGTTTCCGGGACAACGCAGATGAATATGGTCGGCCTTCCGCATAACAGTAAAAATGTGCCAACTTATTCGGGGTATTTTATAAAGGGAACGGAGTGCTGCTTTTAGGTTTAAAACATCAAAACGTTCAACAGGTATCAATGCTATGTTTTCGTGTTCGTAATGGATTTCAATGGCTGTTTTTGGGGACATACGAAGGGGAGCCACAATAATGACTCGGTCTACAGGCTTGATCCAGACATTCATTTCACGCACATAGGGAGCATAGGCAAAATAGTGGTTTTGCTGTTGAACATGAGAGACGTGAGATAAAATCAGGAAAGTCATTGTATGTTGAATAAAATTACAAAAAAGGATATTCTATTGAATAGAGCTGTTGTTGTCCGATTTTATAAACCAAATTTAAAAAAAACTTTAAGAGGTTCCTTGAAGGACCAACTTCTTGTTAAAATAATAATTGACAAAGTAAGCAAATAAAAACACTAAAACGGGGCGAACAGGAAATAGATACCGCTGCTCCGAATGAAAAATAAAAACATACACCAAACTCCAGACCCATAACAACAAAAAGGGAATTATAAGCTGGTATTCCTTCTTCTTTAACAACACAATTATTGTCGCTATTGAAAAGAAAATCAAGATATAATTGATAGCGTTGATATAAAGGTGCACTCCATATTTAACCCACTTGCTTTTATTGGATTTCATCAAGGGCGAAATAATAAAACTCTGGGATTGGAAGAATTTTAAGGTATACTGACGTACCGTAAGCACAGGATTTTGGAAGATATCGCTAGCTACCCAATGAAGATAATAGCGAGTCTTGTCCAGTTTATTGGCGTCACAGATAGAATCAAGTTCTCTTCTCTTGGCCAAGTTATGCAGGTAATCAGATGACTCAAATCCGTCATGTCCGTGTTGGGGCAACCAGTTGAAGGGTTCTTCACGCAATTCGAAACGAGACCAAAGCAGTTGTTTTCGAAAGACTTCTTTTTTAAATTCTCCGTCATCCTTGCTCAATGCTTTTTCGGTAATCGTTAGAAGCAAAACAAAGCCAATTAAGGTAGTTGCAAAAACGAGTTTGTATTGTAAATTGTATTTTATCAGCATTAGATAGATTAAAAATACGACAGCGAAGGGCAATAAATTGGGTCTAAAACCAACAAGCATTCCTGTAGCAACCGCCAATAGCATAAAATCAATAGAGGCGGTCGATTTTGCAACGAATATCTTAATCCAGAAATAAACCATGAGGCAAACCGCAAAAAAAGAACCGGATTCCGCTAGGATTCCTGAAGCATAGTAGGCATGGATCGGAAATAAATTCAAAATTATTACAGTCCAAAATTTGGAAGTGTTGGAAAATTGCAACAAATCAAATGACTTGAATAAATACTTGATTCCAATACATATAATTGCCGAATTGAAAATAATTCCAAAAAGATAATAGACGGTGTCATTGTGGAAAACATAAGCCAATGAATACGGAACAAGATAATAAAATAGGGGCAACAATCCCTTGTCGACCCTGACATTTCCGTGAAAACCATCTAATACATATTGAATTAACTGAAGGGTTCCTTCATGGTATTCGCCATCCCCAAAAGGCTTGGGTTTAAAGGGTAGAAAATAAAACACGAAACAAACCAAGGCGGTAATGGCTAACGGATGTTTGGCAACAAAATCAATTATTCTCTTCATCTTCTTTTATAAATTTATCCTTAATGATGTAAAGCGGTCTTTTTCGGGTTTCGTCATAGGTCCTCCAGACATATTCACCAATGATTCCGAGCATCAACATAATTAAACCACCAATAATCAAAATAAGAATCATGATGGGTGCCCAACCAGTAAACGGTGTATTATGGATGAATCTATTGTAGGCAATATCAATAGCATAGAGAAATCCCAAAAAAGAAAATCCAATTCCCAAAAGCGACATTAATCGAATCGGAGCATAGGAAGTGTTGAGCAATCCATCGATAAAGTATTTCAATTTTTTCGCTAAAGTCCATTGCGATTTTCCGATGGTTCTTTTCAGGCGAGTATAGGGAATAAAGGCTGTATTGAATCCCAACCACAGAATATCGCCTTGAAAAAAACGGTTTCTTTCATCAATTTGATTGAGTGACTTTAGGGCTTTTTTATCGATGAGCATAAAATCGAAACCGCCTTTGGGCATTTTAGGATTAACATGACGCATCAATTTATAAAAAAGAGTCGATGCCGTATTGGCAATAAAACCATCTTCCCTGTCGATTCTATGCCCTATAACTATTTCGTTTCCTGATTTCCACTTGGCAATCATTTCACTGATGAGCTCAATAGGTTCCTGCAAATCGGCAGACATAATCACGACTGCATCGCCAGACACTTCTTTCAACCCTGCAATAATCGCAGCAACCTGACCAAAATTTCTGGAAAATGAAATAACTTTCACATTCAAATCTTTCCAGTGTAATTGCATTAATTCTCCTAAGGAATTATCATCGGAACCATCATTGACGAAAATAAATTCAGGTTCTATTTTCAATTGCTCTAACAATACAATCAATTTTTTATAAGTAGGAATTATAGAACCCTCATTTCTAAATACTGGTATTACAAAAGATAATTTCATAGCTTTATATCGTGTAAAGGTTCTAAATACTTAATTACTTTGGCTGGAATTCCAACAGCCACTGAATTATCAGGAATATCTCTGGTAACAACGGATCCGGCACCAATAATTACATTTTTACCAATTTTAACATCCGGTAGAATCGTGACATTGGCTCCTATTTGAGAAAGAAAACCTATTTTACATCTTCCCAAAAGGGTCACATTGGGAGCTAATTCAACAAAATCACCCACCATACAATCGTGTGTTATAATTACGTTGTAATAGATAATACAACCCATTCCAATTCGAATTGAATTTGAAAAAATGGCTTGGGAGAGTACATTTGTACCATCTCCAATGATAACATCATAGCTTCCAATCTGGGCTAACGGACTAAGGGAAGAAACAAAATTTCCTCCCAAATTGAGGAACTTCTTATACAATTGATATCGTAAAACTGGCGAACCTATTCCGATGGTAAAATTAGTACCATTTGTTTTAAAAAATTCGACAACTTGTTCTTCATTTTTTAGAATTGGAAACTGATTGAATAAAAAACCTGAAATGTCATTATTGACATCATCGTAAAAAGCTATTTTTTCGGTAAAACCCCTATCGTGAAATACCTGCAAAACTTCTTTGGCAAATCCTTTAGCACCTATAATTAGCATAGCATTTGATTTATTATTTTACTAATAGCCAACAAATCCTCTTTTTGTAAGCCCACAGATAAAGGTAAACACAAAATTCGGGAGGCGATACTTTCCGAAATAGGCATCGATTGCCCTTTTACGTAATCAATAGTGTTCAGGGAGGGATAAAAATACCTTCTCGGGAAAATGGCATTCTCATTTAATGCTTGCTCCACTTTTAATAACTCCACCTCATTTTCAAAAATAAGAGGATAATAACTGTAATTCCATTGGGTATCTTCCCTTAGCTTCATTTTTTTTAGATGAGTAAAATCTAAATGGTTGTTATAGTAGTTCACCACTTTCGCTCGTTCTTCCATAATGTGGGACATATAAGGCAAAACTGCCAAGCCCATGGCGGCCTGAAGCTCAGAGATTTTACCGTTAATTCCCAATCCATGGAATGCCAATGGGCCGTTGTGCCCAAAATTATGGCTGTAAAACAGCTGGTGCATCAGGGTTTTGTCATTACTAAAAATAGCTCCACCTTCGCCAGTATGAAAAAGTTTTGTAGCATGAAAACTACAGGTGCTTACATCACCATACTCAAAAATGGATTTGCCTTTGTAATTTACTCCAAAACAATGTGCCGCATCATAAATAACTTTTAAATGATACTTTTGGGCTATTTGCTCAATTTTTTCAATAGCACAAGGATTTCCAAAAACGTGGGTGGCCAGTATGGCTGTCGTTTTTGAAGTGATTGCTGCTTCAATTTTTTCTTCGTCAATGGTCAAATAGTCCGGGTGAATATCTACAAAAACAGGCCTGCAGTTCTCCCAAACGATCGAGGCGGTTGTGGCAACATAACTAAAAGGTGTGGTGATGATTTCGCCTTCCTTTCCTAGCAATTTCAAGGCTATTTGTAGGGGAACAGTGCCATTATTGGTAATCATTATTGAATTGGCCTGCAAAAAAAATTTCAACTTATCTTCCAGTTCCAGAACCAATTCCCCTCTATTGGTCAACCACTGATTGTCCCAAATCCTTCCAACTTGAAAATGATAATCTTCTAGCGGAGGAAAAAAAGTTTTGGTTACATTAATCATATTTAATTCTTTATTTTGGGTGTATTCAATCTCAAACTTCACCAAACCAAGGTTCTTAACGAAGTTTTGGTAAAGGATGCCGATCGTCTAGTCGTTGTAAATGTATTGGAAAATTGCATGAATGTCAAGAGAATCCGCATGGAATGCCATTTTAATTTTCTTCTTTTTCCATAGTGTCTCTCAATGGATTTTTAGTTTTACTGAATGTAATCATTGTTCTATTTGATTTTTTGCCAAAGCCAATTTCTTAAAAATATTCCAATTTTTAGTATTGAAATTTCTAACAGAATTTTAATCTTTTTACAATATGATTTTCGAAAAATCATCGCAATACGTATCAATACTAAATGTTGACAAAAAAGTGGCTCTGGCCTCAATTCCCATCTGTTTATGATTATCGAAATTTCGTTCTACTTTTTCAAATAATGCAATCATGCCATCAATTGAAGGTTCAAATTTATAACATTCCCTTCCATCCGTTAAATAATGTGACAAACCAGTCGTACTAGAAATCAACAAGGGGGTTTGATTCATAATAGATTCCAAACCAACTGTTGGTAAATTATCAAACTTTGATGGGATTATGGTAAAATGGCTATGATTCAAATACCCATCAATTTTTTCATAGGACAACCCTCCACAAAAGTGTATTGAAGTATTTTGGTTGGTCAATTCTTTTATTTTACTTTCTTGACTGCCCGTACCGGCAATATTCAAAATCATTTTTGAATTTTTAAACTTGTTTTTATAGGCTTCAAATGCATCAATTAGATCCGTTACCCCTTTTGAAGAATCCAATCTACCCAAATAAGATAGAACGATGCTATCTTCTGAAAAAATTACTTTACCCTTATACCTATCAACCATAGGGTTCAATACCACAAATCCTTTTCGAATTCCATAAAACAATTTCAAATCGGTTTTAGCCATCTCTGAGGGACAAATAATCAAATCGCAAAATAGTCCATAAAAGATTCTTTTTCGAATAAAAAACAATCTTTGTTTCAGAGTTATTTTGTCCAAATCTTGAAGAATCTGACTGCTTAAAGTATGATAATATTCAAATGTTTTCACTTTACCTAAGGATAAAATTTTCGAAACACTTACCGTAATATTACTTCCTACAAAATGACCTATTACAATATCAGGTTTGTATTTTAAATACAGCTTGGCAAACCAAATAAAATCATTCAAGGAAGTAGGCCTTTTTTGGGTAGGCCAAGAATAGACTATAATCTCACCTTTCCCTTTATGAACAATCTCAACAGTAGAAAAAAAGGGATGGTGAGATATAAACACAACTCTATTCCCTAAACTCGCTAAATGATGAGATAAATGATAGCTCATTGAAGCAAAAGAAATTTCACTATAATTATGTGCTATAACTATTGTTTTCATCTATTTTTTTGTTGCTACAAAATAAAGTGTTGTTCCAAAATACCTATTGAAAAATGCTTTAATTATGTTGATGTAAAATTGAAGATTATTAACTTGCAAATAAGGGAATTTTTTCACCTTTACCTCACACTCTTCAAATCGATGCCATTCAAATACATTTTTAATGCTTTCAGGGGTGAAAAAATTTAAATGAATAGGAGGTTGATCTTGAAATAGTTGATCTTTCTCCCGCTTTGGATAATTATATATTTTATTATAATTGGGAGTGGAAAGAATAATTTTACCATTAACATTTAATTTTTTATAGGCCAATTCAAGAAATGAATTCAAATCTTGGAGATGCTCAAGTACTTCCCACATCATAATCACATCAAAAAGAGTGTCAATTTTCGCTATCTCTTTAAAATCCCCATGTAGTGTGTTTAATTGTAAGAGTCGCGATTTATCAAAGGCTTCTTTGTCTAATTCAACTCCCGTATACCGAATCGTTTTTTCCTTTGAGCGAATGTAGGCCCCAACCAATCCTATTCCACTGCCAATTTCCAATACCGATAAACCTTTCGTATTTAATAGGTGTTTCTTTATCAATCGCGATCTGTTCCAGCCTACTTTTATTGGCTTATTATCTAGAATCCTATCAAATTCATCTTTCGAATGTCTTTGGTATTGACTGTTTTCCCTATTATACAATTCATCATAAACGGTAATGAATTCTTCTTGGGTAAATGTAGTTAAACAGAAAATAAATTCACAAGCATTACATTTCCCCAAATGGTATTTTTTGTTGATTAATTGAACTTCACCTCCGCAAATTTTACATTTAGTATATTCTCCCATTCTTGATTTTAAATAATTGGCTGCCTTAACAACACTGTTAAACAAACTGACTTTTAGTAAAAAAAACTATTGAGGCGTATCAATAAATAGACTCCACCAGCCTACCGTTCTTCCCCAAGCTTCGGTGAAAGCCTGTTTCCTTTTACTAGTGGTAAAGGTATTGGAAAATCGAAGGATTGTCAAGAGGATTGTAATGGAATGCCATTTTAATTTGGCATCCACTAAAGGTTTTGGATTCTTGATCCGCCATACATACCACCCATTGCGTACCACCATTTTCCCATATTGGTAGTGGTTAGGCCTTCCAGATTCAGCATGATAATGATTTAATTTTGCTGCTGTGTTTACATATAACTTCCCAGTTTTGGCCACACGCAAAGTAAAATCGGCGTCCTCATACAAGCCATAGCCTTCGAAATAAGTGGAGAATTTAAAGGTGTCGAAAACAGTTTTCCTAAATGAAGAAACCCCTCCCATCAACATTTCTACTTCGTATGTTTTTCCACTGGGTGGCAAAAAACCTACGCTTCGACCATGCGAATACAAAGAAGAATATCCCGGTGGACAATCACTGTCCAATCCCAATTTTTTTCGAAGAATAAAGCGACTACCGTCCTTTCTTTTCCATCCATCAAAAAAATACTCGTCTATCTTGACTTGGTAATCATAACCCACAAATTCACATTTTGTCTCATCAATAATAGCCCCTCCAACACCTAATGCCTCGGGATAGATTGCATAGGTTTGAATCAATTCTTCGAAATAATCCTTTTCCAAAACTGTGTCGTCATCTAAAAAACAAACCACTTCGGTTCCCTTTCCAACCCGCTCAATACCAAAATTTCGTTGTTGGGTTAAACCTCGATCCGCCTCTGGAACCATGAAATAGTTTAAGTTATCGAAATGATTCTCTTTTAAAATCAGCTCCGTTTCGTTGTTCGTCGAACCATCAATAATCAGGATTTCATTGGGATATAGCGCTTGCTCCTGTACCGATTGCAACAATCGCAACAAGGGTTGAGGACGCATATAGCTGCAGATAATTAAGGTGAATTTCATAACCTTATTGGTGTCTTATTCCTAGATTCATTAGTTTTCGGGCATAGAAAACCGACTTTTTGAACTGAATATTCTTGTAAGGCAGTCTCATTAATCGATACAGGAAAGTCAGTTTGGATCCGCCAAACAAATAATAACTAAAATGTTTGTGTTTGTATTCAATCAATTGTTGCGGACTAAACTGTTTGATAATGCCATACATAATGGTAGGACTTGGCACGGGT
Source organism: uncultured Bacteroidota bacterium (assembly GCA_903861155.1). Classification (GTDB taxonomy): domain Bacteria; phylum Bacteroidota; class Bacteroidia; order Flavobacteriales; family Flavobacteriaceae; genus Flavobacterium. The sequence goes on along the minus strand of CAIOTL010000207.1, from coordinate 11,581 downwards.
CGAATCCATTTTACGGGAGTATCCAATTCCCAAGGTTGTGCTTTACGATTCTTACCCACAATCTTGGCTTGGATTCCCCAAAAACGATAGCCTCCGCTTGGCGGTTTCAAATGCAAATTGGTTGAAAAAGGATTGTGCAAAACAACAACTCCCATTTTTGTCAAAGACATACCAAAATCACTGTCTTCGCCATATCCCCCATCAAAATTGACGTCATTGCCAACTAATTGGTCAACATATTCTTTTTTTACACAGGAATTGGCATTACTGAACATTTGCGCATTCCCCACAAGGAATCTCCGCTTATTCATTTGCGCCACTTTATCCTTTAAATCATTCAAATTCTGAGTATGATGATCTGCTCTTAGGTCCAATCCGTTACATGCACCAGCATTATAGGTTTGCAACAGTTGAATATGATTTTCAATGAAATCAGAAGGAATTCGGATGTCATCGTCTCCAAAAACAATATAATCACCAGTACAATAGGCAATCGCCTCATTTCTTGCCCTGCAACTGCCCTTGGTCTCCTGCCATTTAACAATTAGTTCAAACGGATAGGGCTTGGCTTGATACAAATTTTCCTTTCTTTCCTCTTGAGGAGTAGCATCCACCACAATAACCTGAGAAGGTAAATAATTTTGTTTCGTCAAATCGTCCAACAATTGCAGGGTATATTCTTGCCTGAACATAGTGGGAATAATATAACTTACCTTTGGATTTCCTTGAATGGCATTAAGCTTTCTCGGAGGAATTATACCATTATCCAATCGCTTTTTATAATTTCTCATGGCAAATAAAAAAGCTTTCCACTCCGATAATTTCCAGAATCCCATCCTGTAGATCATAAAAATAGCATGGCTGGTTTTATAGTTTTTTCTAAAAAAAAGATGACGGTCTTTTGGTAAAATAATCACGTTTTCGGTAGTTGCCAAGGGAAATAAATCTCGCACATAGAGCGTTACCCCACCCATAAAACGATTCAATCGGAAACCAAAATCCAAAGCCTGCATTTGGGGATTCTCAAAATCGGTATCAAAACCCTTAGCCAATTCCCAAACTGATTTCCGAATGGCAAAAGCATTGGGATTAACCCTCCAACTTACACTTTCGTCCAAGTCATCAAAATCATTCAGATACCAAAAAAAAACGGCCGTTTGATAAACCAATTCAGAAAAAGCGTTTTTGTAGCCTTGATCCAAAGAAGAATGCCATATATCGCCCACCCCATTTGACAACTCTTCCAACTGATCAAAATTAGGACTTCCATGATAGAGAATAACTTCCCCAGAATAAGTTGTATATTCTTTTAATTCAAAATTCATTTTATTTTCTTACTAACGGAATTGTAAAACTCCAAATTTTTCTTGCTTATTACCTCAATACTAAAATTTTCTTCTGCTTTATTACGAGCGGCTGCGCCAAAAGTAAGCAATAAATTTGGATTGTTTAATAGGACATTAATCCGATCAGCATAGGCTTCGTGATGGGTCGGATGCACTAAAAAACCCTCTACTTCGTCTTCAATAATTTCTCTTGCCCAGCCAATATTAGAAGCCACGATGGCTTTATGCATCGCTAGGGCTTCAAGCCAGGAAACGGGTAAAGCTTCAGCGAAAGAAGGAAAAACGCAGACGGTTGCCAGCTCAATTTGCTTTTGTATTTCGGCATAAGGGACACTTCCCAAATACTTCACGTTAGGTAAAGCTTCCTTTGTAAATAAAGATTGCATCATAACCCAAGTGGAAGGATTTCCAGAAATAATATCAGGAACGTCTTTACCTATCAAAACAAGTTTAGCCTCGGGCATTGTTTTGACAACTTCATTGAAGATGAATGGAAGTTCGAGTAAACCTTTTTTACGAATCAGACTACCAAAATATAAAATGGTTTTATTGACATTGCTATTGTCATTGCTATTAAACAAATCAACATCAATCGCATTCGGAATGATGGCAAATTCTTTATGCAATCCAAAAACTTCGTTGGTCAAATCGGCAGTAAATTGACTTACCGAAAGCAAGGCGTCAGCATTTTGAAGCGATCTTCGTTCGTGGAATCTGTGAACCCATTGCACAGGTCGATGATCCAGATGACAAAAATAAGTGTCAGAGCCATGCAATCGAATGACTATCGGGCATTTTCTAGGTTGAATAAAGGAAGTGATACCAGTCCAATCGGGGGCTTCAACCAAATCGATTTCATTTTGAACATACAATTGATGGATGAGGCGTTCCAGCTTTTTCCGGGTCAGCCACCAGGACAATCCCTTGAATTTTACGTTTCGTATTTGCTGAACTGTTATCCCATTATCATCAAAAATTCCTTCCTCCTTTTGCCCATACACCAACACCCGAACCGAACATCCTTGGGCTATGAGCCCAACAGCCAGGTTCTTGATACTCGTGCCAATACCGCCTGAACTTCCTGTTTTGGAGTGAGGGTATTCGGGAGTGAGGAAGGCTATTTTCATTATTTTTATTTCAGCATTAATTAATAAGTAATTTTACACACCCCTAGCCCCTCTCAAGAGGGGAATTTGACCCCAGTTAATTGAGACTATTTAGGGTTTATACACTAATTTCAATTATACATTCGTAATTATTTCCACTCCTAGCTCCACTCTTGAGAGGGGTTGGGGGTGTGTTTTTCAAAATCAAAAATATAAAACTCGATTGCTCGAAGCACATTTTCCATTTCATTTAACACCTCATCATCACTAAATCTCAAAACGGTAATTCCCAATTCATTCATTCTTTTTTCTTTTATCCCGTCTTTATTGTGTACTTCTAAAAACTGATGAGAATAACCATCAATTTCAATCCCCAATAGTATTTCGTAGCAAAAAAAATCCAAAATATAATTATCTATTGGTTTCTGACGATGAAAATCATAACCATACATCTGTTTCCTTTTTAATTTTAACCACAGAAAAATTTCTGTTTTAGTGGAATCATTTCTTAACTGGCGGGCAAACTCTTTTAGTTTTGGATTGTAGGGTATGATTTTTCTTTTGTTCATCGCAATTTCATTTTTGATTCAATAAGTAACACACCCCTAGCCCCTCTCAAGAGGGGAATTTGTCCCTGCTAACAGAAATCTTATAGGAATCAGGTAAACATATTCTATATTACAATCGTAATTATTTCCACTCCTAGCTCCCCTGTTATTGCGAAGAATGAGGCAATCTACTGGGGGCGGTCACTTCTCACTATTCACTATTCACTATTCACTATTCACTAACAACCCTATATGTTCCTCCACCATTTTCTCTAAACTAAAATCGGTTTCAATCTGTAAGCTGACATCAGTATCAATTTTTAAAGTTCCCAAAACAATATTTTCTAGGATTCCTGCCAAAGCTTTATAATCCTTCGCCTCAAAGACAAAACCATTTTTGCCGTTTTCTATAATTTCCAGATTGCCTCCAACAGGAGTCGTGATAACAGCCACATTAGCCGCCAAACTTTCCAGAATAGACAAACTGAAACACTCCATATAGGTAGGCTGCAACAAATAGCGGTAATTCGCCAATAATTCGTTGAGCTGGGAGGAACCTCCTTTAAAATGAATAATTCCCTCTAAATGATGCATTTTAATCATTGCGAGCAATTCGGTTTCATAAGGACCTTCGCCATACACATCAATCTGAATCTGATTTTTAAGACTAACTTCCATAATAGAAACCGCCTGTATCAAATCCTGAATTCCCTTAGACTCGCGCAAATGAGAAGAAACAACAAATTTAGTCTTGTCTTCATGGGATCGTTTTACAAAAACCGAGGTATCAATCCCGTTATAAATAACACTCGTTTTCAGACCAAGAAAAAAACCATAATCCTCAAGAATATGGTTCCGGCTGTATTCAGAAACCCCAACAAAATGGTCAATATAACGAGAGTATAGGATTCCTTTGATTTTATTTTTGATGATTTTAGAAAGAGGAAAACCTTCCAAAGGTCTTGGATTATGATCCACACCAACACTATAGCGAATACCGCTTGCTTTCGCTTTCTTGAAAAAAGAGGTACATAAAGCTAAAAAATGGGTCACCATGACATCATATTTTAAATTTTCCTTGTTCACCTTATCCAAGAAAAATTGCTCCACACTTTGTTGGTTCGCACTAAAAATGGTCAAGCCCGAAAAGAAGTCGAAACCTTCATACCCTGCAAAATACCAATCGATTTCATATCCAAGTTCTTTTGCCCTGGTATCATAAGCCAAGTAAAAACGATCCATGCCGCCAATACGGTTAGGATTCAGGGAATAGTTGCAGACGATAGCTATTTTCGTTGGTTTAGTCATTCAGATGAAATAAGGTTGTGGCGATTCGTTTACTGCTGCCTTTTAGCGACTCGCTAATTTGCAAATCAATCATTGCTTTTCGTTGGGTGGTTCTTTCTCCCGGGTAGCTCAAGGCGGCATTGATTTGCTCTAGTAATTCTTCCTCGTTTTTGGCAATGGTTACGCACTGGCTATCGACCACTTTTTTATAATGACCGAAATTCAAAAAACGTTGGTCATCATACATCCCATTTTCTGGATTGCCAAAAACGGTATTGATTACCGGCTTGTCAAACAACATAAAATCTAAACTCATAGTCGAACACATATTGATATTCAAATCAACGTATTCTAACAAAGAACGCAAGTCTCTAATATCGTCTTCACTAGGAACACGTTGCGACCAACTTTCGGCATGATTCTCCCGAGTCAAAATCCATTTGGGAACGTTCCAAATAATCTCCGGGAATTCCTCCCTGACGGCTTTGAAACGGCTATCGTCTTCGGCGGGCGAAGTCCTTACGATGAGTTGTACTTTGGTTGTAATGGCATTCTTTCTAATTGCATTAGCAATAGCCCTGATAACGACCGGATCATTTGGTCCAATGGAAACATCGGCACAACTGTAACAAATGGTTTTTAAATGGGCATCCAACTTAAATTTCGTGTAAAAATCCTCGACCCTAGTTTCATATTTTGACATTACATAGGGCTCAAACTGCGGAGTGCCTACCACTTTAACATTCTCCGTTCGTGTATTGGAATAAAAATACATCAATTCTTCTTTCATCAAATGGCTCCACACCAGAAAATAATCAAAAGCGCCAAGCATCCTACCTTTGGAAGCCAGATTATCCCAACTAAAAATAAAAGTGCTCGCTGGTATTTTCAATTGCTGGGTGGCATATAAAAAAGGGGCTAAATAAGGAGGTCTTTGATGGGTAAAAAAAACATGTGTAGGCTTATCCTCTTGCAATAATTGAATATAGGATTGGGTGATTTTATTTTTGGAAAAAGAGAGGAATTGTATTTTTTCGGCAATCAAAATACTAGTGTCCGAATGGATAAAATGAGTAAAAAAATAAATAATTTTCACCAAAATAGAACGTGCTGAATTGTTGGCAGGATAGCCCGAAACTAAATTGTCCTTCATTCCATAAAAAGATTGGTGTTGCCGCAAATGGGCCACCTCTTTCCATTTCCTGAAAAACCAGGTGCTTTTTCCTTCCACGAAAACATCGAGTTCTTTAATGGCTATCTTGGATTTCGGAAGGGTTTGAAAAGCACTTATTGGCAAACCCGAATAGAGGATAATCGAATCAAACTGTTGACTGGCTTCATTAATAAAATCACTCATGATGAAATTCCTGAAACCTACCCCATCCGTGATTACTATTCCTAGCTTTTTCATGTATTACTATTCCAATGTATATTTAACATTCAATTTCCCAAATATCGTTTTTTAATCCAATTAAAGAAACAAATTGGTATAAAATTAATCCTGAATCAACCGCACCCTTACCCTTTACCCTTTCAGAGTTTCAAACTCTGAAAGGGTTAAAGGGTTAAAAAACAGAGTTGAAAACTCTGAAAGGGGTAAAAAACAAATTAACTTCTGTCAATAATCAAATCAAATATATTCTCCAGATCTTGTTCATCCCCATGATAATCTATAAAATTCTCTTTTGACCCATAAATTTCAATCACCTCATCCCTATTTAAGTTTGTCGATTTGTCCGAAAGAAAACTGCCATAAGACGACCAAGAATACTCTTTCATCGTTTTAGTAACACCATGATGTACTGGATTATTATGGATGTAATAAATTAAATTCTGAAAATACTTTTCAGAGCTTACTCGCTTTCGTTCAAATGGTTTTTCGAACAAACTTCCAGTTCTGGAATATTTTTTATTGATAGCTTGAGTGTAAGCATTAAACAAATGCCCAAATTGTTTCGAAGGATCTAACACCCTAGGTTTATCAACCGTTGAATATTCCAGTAAATCTGTCAAAACATCCTTTTCATTGCGAATATAAACCAAAAAATGAAAATGATTTTTCATCAAACACCAAGCAAAAGTTTCAGCTATTGGATGAATATATTGATGGTATAACTTTAAAAAATAGTCGTAATTCCCATTTTCAAAAAATATATCAATACCATTATTACCCCGATTATAGAGATGATAATAATTACCAAAATCTAATGGCTCTTTCTTGTATTTTTCGTTTTGCATCGATATTTCTTCCTTTGAATACTTTCTTCAACCTACAACCCTCGACCCTTTCTGAGTTTCAAACTCTGAAAGGGTTAAAAAAATCAACTGTTTTTAAGCATCTCCCACCAACTGATACATTGCCAAATATGAAAACTGGATTGCCTATTCCCCTCAAAATAAAGTTTCAATTCTTTTTGCAGTGCCGCTTTGTTGAACCATCCCCGATAATCATCCTTTTCAATTGCTCCGAAACATTCTTCTACCCACGGCTTCAAATCCTCAGCCAACCATTCCCTTTGGGGGGTCTGCAGTGCTCTTTTGGGGGCAAAAACCAAATCCGCCGCTAGGTATTCCGAAGCGATTTCGCGCAACATATATTTGGTGATTCCGTTTTTAATTTTAAAATCCAAAGGTAGCGAAAAAGCCAATTCCACCAATCGATAATCCAAAAAAGGCTCCCGAAGTTCAGTGGAATACAGCATCGAGATCCGATCGTTAAACCGCAACGCTCGGGGAATCTTAGTATAAAACAAATCCCGGTATTGTTTATTCAGCATCGAATCCTCAAAAGGCTTTGGGTAGTTTGGTTTTACTGCTTTTGCCAAGAAGGATTCCGAAAGAATATTTGTTTTATAAGGCGACTCTTGAACCCCTTGAATGGTGGCTTCGTTTTCTTGAGTGTAATAATCATAACCTGCCCATTGCTCGTCCATTCCTTGTCCATCCAAGAGAACCAACACCTTATCTTTTCGGGCTTGTTCGAAAATTTTGGCATACGCCAATGTGGGGCTCCCTCCATAAGGCTCATCTTGCTGCAAGGCAATTTTTTGAGCTAAATCAGGAATTTCCTCCGCTTGTAATAGTACTTTCGTTAATGGATTATGAGTTTTGGCAATCATTTTTTCTACCCAGGGCAACTCGTCATAGTCTGGATGATTGGTGTAAAAAGTATAGGCGTTGATTCCTTCTGGCTTTTGGCTTTTGGCTTTTGGCTCATTAACCAAAGCCAACAAAACCGAACTGTCCAAACCGCCACTAACATTAAACCCTACCGGAACATCGGCTCTGAACCGCAATTGAATACTGTCTTTCAAAAGGGCAACGTACTGCGCTTTCGCCTGATTGTAACTAAGGTTTTTAGGTTGTTTGGCGACTTCGTCTTCAAAACAATACCATTTTTCTATTACTAAACTCATTGTACTACAAAAGACTTCGACAGGTTCAGTCTGACACTCGGTTTGCACTTGGTCACACTGAGCTTGTCGAAGTGCTCTTGAACAAGATTGGTCTTCGACCCCTCGACTAGCTCGGGGCTCAGTCTGACAACCATCAACTTCCAAGAAATGTCCTCCTGGCAATTGATGAATACCTTCCCAAAAAGTTTCCTGGGGCATGCCGTAAGAACCGTAGGCAAAATAAGATGCCCAAACTTTTTCGTTGGGTGTTTTTGAAATCCCGGCGGCGTGCAGGGCTTTTATTTCTGACGAGAAATAAAACGATTGGTTTTTGATGCTGTAACAAAAAGGCTTTACCCCAAAACGATCTCGGGCGGCAAACAATTTCTTTTCGTGATGATCCCAGATGGCAAAAGAAAACATTCCGTTTAATTTTTGCAAACACGATTTCCCATACACAATGAAAGCAGCCAATAAAACCTCGGTATCCGATTCCGTCTTGAAGGTATAGTGGCTTTTTAATTCCTTCTTAAGTTCTATATAATTATAGATTTCACCATTAAAAACGATGACATAACGCCCTGAAAAATCCGTAAAAGGCTGGTTGGCCTGAACCGACAAATCAATAATAGCCAACCGATTATGCCCTAAAGCAGCGAATCCGTCATCAAGATATTTCCCGGTGGCATCGGGCCCACGATGGTGCTGACTTTGGAGCATCGCATCTAATTGTTGCTCCTTATAATCGCCAATTATTCCTGCAATACCACACATTATTTCAACTTATTTTGAATCATTTCTTCCGCTTTTTCCCAGTCTTGTATCGTATCAATATTGACATAAAAATCTGGTTCCGATTCGATATAGGCAATGCTTTTTCCGTACAAGGAATGTTGCTGTAAAAGCACTTCAGTTTTGGTGATATAGAGACTCCCATCCCGGTGATAGGCAATCGAAAGGTCTTGACGGCGAGGGATGATTTCAGTTTCTCCTGTGGCAATTTTCAAATTTCCTTCCGCATTCACTTCAAAAGTCCAATGCGGATTGTATTCGTGGGGGACCCTTTGAACAGAAACCAAGGAATCGCATCCGCTTTTTATAAATTTCTCTATGGATTTATCAATAAATTCAACCGTTCTAAAGGGGCTCGTCACTTGCAACAAGCAAACAGCATCAAAAAAAATAGCTTGATTTTCGTACCATTGTAAGGCGTGAATTAGGACATCGATTGTTGGCGTATGGTCTTGTGCCAATGCCATTGGTCTAACAAATGGAACATTAATTCCCAGACTTTGTGCCACTTCAATGATTTGCGTATCCTCAGTCGAGACTATCACTTCGGTCAAATAGTTCGATTGCAGGGCAATTTCTGAAGTATAGGCTAGCAAAGGTTTTCCGTTTAACAACTTGGTGTTTTTTCCAGGAACTCCTTTGGAGCCCCCTCGAGCTGGGATGATGGCTAGTATTTTCATTGTGTTTTTTCTATAATAAAACAATAAAATGAATGTTTAACAATTGATTGATTGAGAAAGCATCAATAAAAAGGGCAACGCTTTTGAATAATCTAATTCTAAATATTCTAAGCCCAATGCCCGAATGTTTTTATAATAAATCGAATGTTGCTGATAATAATTTTTTTCACTTTGCACAAACCAAGCTTTATCTCCCAACTTTTGTGCTAAAAACCATTTTTCAATTAATCTTGCACTTCGTCCGTTACCATCATTCCAAGGATGTATTTTTACAAACACCAAATGTATCATTGCGGCAAAAAAGAAAACTTCTTGTAGGCTTAATTCTTCTTCCAAAAGCAATTCGATATCGCTATACAATTTTTCCATTTCGCTTTCCACCTCAAAAGGTGTTGCTGCCACATATTCTATCCTACCATCAGGTGTACTCACATACATATTTTGTGTTCGCAATTTGCCTTGTTGGTGCGTAGCCACAATATGTTTGCTCAACAGTTTGTGAACTTCGCTAATGTTGGTTTTGTTTAACTCATTGGTTTTAGCAAAGGTGTATGCGTTGTATAAGTCGTCTATCTTTTTGGTGTAATCGGGTAAAAAGTCAATACCAAATTTTTTGTGTTTTATATAACTATCCAATTCAATTTCTTCGCCTTCAATTTTGCTGGAAAAAACAGAAGATACCGAAGTATAAAAGCTAAAACCATCTGTTGATATTTCTGCCTCTTTCAAACTTTCAAAGGCCGATGCTAAATTTTCATCTACTTGCAAGCGGTAGGCTTCCAATAAATCAACTCGAATTATTTTTAGTTTTTTGTTCATACTCGTGCTGTTCTTTTTTTAATTCGCCGCTAAATGCTTTTGTAGAACGTTTTTTTTTAACTACAGATTAGCATCTTAATACGTTATAGTTTTATGAAACTGCAAAGGCAATTCAGCCAACAAATGGGCTATTTGAACTCCTGCTTTTCCATCTCCATAAATTGGAGAAGAAATGGATTTCCCCCTTTCAATCGATGCAAGAATGGCAATTGCTATTTTTTCCTTGCTGTACTCCACATCCACACTATTGCCTCCCCGCTCTCGCCTGTTTTGACGAGAACCTATGTTGACCACCGGAACACCCAAAAAGGCACATTCCCGTATTCCAACGCTGGAGTTCCCAATCAGGCAATCGCTATGCTGCAATAGTTGCAAAAAATCCATCCCTTCCATATTCTTGAAAAAATGGACATGGGGCAACAAATGTTGTTCCCTGAAGGCACGAATACCGGTCGAGGTTCCATCAGCACCGGCATCCACATTAGGCCAAAACCAAAGCGTAGGCCTATTCAATTGGTGGATAGCCTCCAAAGTAGCTTCAATATGCTTGCGGGAATCTTGGTATTCCGTGGTGACTGGATGTTGCATGACGACCAAATAGCCATTCGACAAATCGGGTTTTGCGCCCACTCCTCCGTATTTTTCATAGGGATCGAAAGCAAGGGTTTTTGTCTGCACCACTTCATTGGCTAAATCAATCGAGGGGCATCCCGTATTAAAAACCATAGCGGGATCTTCACCCAATTGGAGTACTCTTTCTTTGGCACTCTCCGAAGCCACAAAATGATAATCGGATAATTTGGTGATGGCATGACGCACTTTCTCGTCAATATTCCCCGTTACTTCACCTCCTTGTATGTGTGCCAAAGGAATATTCATATAGGAAGCCGCAATAGCAGTCGCCATCGTTTCAAATCGATCGGCAACAGTCACCACAATATCAGGTTGGAGATTGTCAAAAACCGTAGACAATTCCAGGATTCCTATTCCCGTGGTTTTGGCAGCGGCAGTCAGATTCTCCCCCTCCAAAACATTGAACACCTTGGCGGTAATAGCAAACCCATCTTTTTCAATATGGTTCACGGCAGAACCATAACGATCCAACAAGGCCGAGGCAGCCACTACCAATTGCAATTCCAAATCAGGATGCACTTGTATAGCAGACAAAACCGTTTTCACCCTGCTATACGAAGGTCGCGCCGTGATGACCACGACTATTTTTCTTTTTGGCATTTTAAGTTTATTATTCTTGGGTTAAAAGTAGGTAAAAAAGGGGAAAGGAGAAAAAGATATTTTTGTAGTTCCCTTTTTCTTTCACACCCCTAAAGGGTGGAAAAAGAGAAACAACTTTTATACTAATTTTCGGCTCCCTTTAGGGCTGGGGTAAACGAAAATTTACAGGATTTAGTTTTACCTTTTCTTTCCCTCTCTAAAGGTTGAAAAAGAAGTCAACATATTCTCTATTTATAAATTATACCCTAATTTTCGCCTCCCTTTAGGGCTGGGGTAAACGAAAATTTACAGGATTTAGTTTTACCTTTTCTTTCCCTCTCTAAAGGTTGAAAAAGAAGTCAACATATTCTCTATTTATAAATTATACCTTAATTT
>CAIOTL010000206.1 GCA_903861155.1 uncultured Bacteroidota bacterium | reverse complement strand
TTTAGAAAAAAATAAAATCATAAGAACAAATTTAAAAAGATAAAGCGCTAATTTTTAATATTATATACATAACTAAATTTATACTCTTGCTATTGGCTATTTACATTTTAAACTCTTATTAAGGAATTTGAATGAGATTTCACAATGATAATCGTTGAGTTATTCAAAGTTATTAAAATAATCCATAGATATTGTAAATATAATTTTAAATATCTATGGATTTAGTTTTCAATAATATCCCAAAATAGGGTAATACAACAGATGTTTCAATTCTGATTGCTTTAACTGAAGTTTGTGAACAAGGAAAAATTAAATCATGAAGTACCAGGTTTTAGCTGCTTTTGGTAGCGGTTTCACATGGGACAGCGCCATATCAGGTGGTAAATTAGGTTATTCTAATTATTTCAGAATATCAAAAAAAACCGAAGTGGCATCCTACTTCGGTTTTTTCCTTTCAACAAATTAAATACAACAAATTTTTATAAAAGCCCACCTCCACCTTGGGTTTCGTTTTTATCGCGTTCTTTACGCTGTAATGCTTTGTTTTTTCCTGCCCCAAAACGATAATTGAATCCAAGATATCCCGAATGGCTTTCCCAATTAAATTGACCTAGTTGCTCCTTTGGTTTGCTCCCATCGAAAGCAAAATGCATCGTGTTGAAAATATCACTAAATCGTGCTGTTATTGTTCCTTTCCCTTTTAGGATTTTATAACTTGATCCTGCATCTATTTTCCACATTGGTTTTACCAAGGATTGCAATCCTAATTGAGTTCCTCTGTACATTCCGGATAATTGGAAATTTAAATTTTTATTAGCTTTAAAAGTATTGCTAATTCGGGCGTTGAATGAAGTTGTACTCACTTCGGAATATTGATTCCCAATGACACCTTTCGTTTTTTTGTTATAGACATCAAAACTAGCATTAGAACTAAACCATTTTGTAAAATCTAAATTTCCGGATGATTCAAAACCATAAGCATTATTGTTGCTTATGTTGTCATAAGACAATATTACTTTTGAAGGATTGTTACTATCAAGAGTCAAAGTTCTGCTAATTTCATCGAAAATTTTCCTGTAGAAAACACCTGTTGTTATGGAACCAATTTTTGTTTTCCGAGTAAAATTCAATTCATAGGAATTAGTAAATTGGGGATAAAGATTTGGATTTCCTACCGATGTGATTTGTGGAGTACTCCATTCTCGTATTGGATTCACTTGGTCAATACCAGGACGGTCAACGCGTCTGGAAAAACTTAAGTTAAAGGAGTTTTTATCGTTTGGAGAATAATTAAGAAAACCAGATGGATAAATAGTAAATAAATGATCTTCAAAAGCGGCGTCATTTTCATTTACTTTTTTGAATAGCGCAACTGCATTGTATTTCTCCAATCGAGATCCTGCTTGTGCGCTCCATTTTCCCCACTGTTTCGAAAATGTAGCATAAGCCGAATAGATATTTCGATCATAGTTAAAATGGGAATCAAATGAATTATCTAATTGAAAATTATTTTGTGTTTTTTCGATTCTGCTTTCTAGGCCCAGTTCCATTTTTATAGTTTTAGAAATGGGGTTTGTATAATCTAAATTAATCAATGAGTTGTTTCCTTTGTTTAAAATGTCATTGATAGCAGGTGTACTGAAAACGGAATTTTCTTTATTGTTATTAGTATTATAATTTATTTCGAATTCGATGTTATGTCCTTCTTTTTTGAATTCTTTTTTATAATCTAGATTGTAGGTTTGCGATAAATTATTGTTTTTACTTTGATTCAACTGAGTAATATCCATTTTTGATGGGTCAAGGAAATCTATAGTAACTGCTCCATTTGTATTTCCTTTAAAAAGATTTTGATTGGTATAAAAAGAAATAGTGTTTTTGTCATTCAAATAGTAGTCAAATCCTATTTTTGCCAAATGCGAAGTATTGTTGTCGACCCATTTAAACTTCTGATAATCTTCTTCGCCTGAGTTTAATGTTCTTACAAAACCATTATTGGTGTGCATTCCAGTGTTTAAACCATAATTGCCATAGATGTTAAATTTACCCGTACGATAATTCATATCAAAAGAGGAGTTTAATTTTGGTGTTTTTCCAAAAGTAACCCCGTTGTTAATGTTGCCGTTAAACCCAATTTTACTATTTTTATTCAATACAATATTAATGATTCCGCTCATTCCTTCAGGATTGTATTTGGCCGAAGGATTAGTGATTAATTCGATTTGCTTGATTGAAGAAGAAGGAATTTGTTGTAATAATTGAGTTGCAGAAATTGTAGTTGGTTTTCCATCAATCAAAATACGAACGTTTGAATTTCCTCTTAGGCTAATAGCATTCGTTTGAGGGTCAATACTTACCGATGGAATGTTATTCATTATTTCTGATGCTGTAGCACCAGAAGAAATCAAGTCTTTACCAACATTTATGATCTTTCGGTCAATTTTTTGTTCGATTGTTGAATGTTCTTTGACAATTTCAACTTCAGAAAGTTGCGTAGCATCCTCTTCTAATAAAATAGTTTTTAAATTAACAGTTTTGTTTTCCGCTGTTAGGGAAACCTTTTTAAGAATGGTTTTGTAACCTATGAATTGTATTTCTACAGTGAAACTTTTTAATTCCAGATTATTAATTGCAAAATTTCCTTTGTCAGTCGTAATTCCACCATTAATAATTTTGTTTTCTTCTTTTACAACTACATTTACATAAGGCAAAGGTTCATTACTTTGTTTGTCAATAACCTTCCCTATTATAATTCCAGAATTATTTATATTAGTAAATTTTTCTGAATTTTGCCCCTTAATAGAAGAAGCAGTTGTGAGTATAAAGAGTAAAATAAGTTTAAAATTCATAAGTTTTTTGATTAAAAAAGGTTGGAGATTCAATACGATTATTTAATTCTAATAAAAGAATTACAATTTGAACATTCAGATTGTTATGTGATTTCATTAAAAACATTATTTCAATAGACTTAATTTTGTTAAATATGTTACAAATTTTTTTACAATTATTTATTATTTATCAATATTAAATTGTAATCATTTGATTTTCAGTGATAAATAATCTTGTTTTCCAATTTTCATTTTGTGGCTTTATAACTATCTTTGCAACCTTAAAATAGACAACGTAATGACATTATCCCAGATTCTCACGCCTTCAATCGAGAAAGCCGTTCAAGCATTGTTCAACATAACCATTGACAAAGTTGAATTCCAAACCACACGCAAGGAATTTGAAGGAGATATTACGATAGTGATTTTCCCGTTATTGAAAGTTGTCAAAAGTAATCCGGTGGAATTGGGAAATAAAATTGGCAACTATTTGGTTGAAAATGTTTCGGAAGTGCGCAGGTATAATGTGGTTTCTGGTTTCTTGAACATCGTTATTTCGGACGAATATTATTTGAATTTCTTCCATGAAATCAGGGAAAATGAGAAATTTGGTTTTGTAACTCCCAATCCAAACGAGAAAGCCGTGATGGTTGAATATTCTTCGCCAAACACGAACAAGCCTTTGCATTTGGGTCACGTTCGAAATAATTTATTAGGATATTCTGTTGCCGAAATTATGAAGGCTTCGGGCAAAAAAGTATATAAAACTCAAATCATCAACGATCGCGGAATCCATATATGCAAGTCGATGTTGGCTTGGCAAAAATTTGGAAATGAGGAAACTCCAGAAAGCTCCAATTTAAAAGGGGATAAATTGGTTGGGAATTATTATGTGGCTTTTGATAAAGCATACAAAAAAGAAATTACTCAATTAATGAGCGAAGGAAAAACAGAAGACGAATCCAAAAAACAAGCGCCAATTATTCTTGAAGCTCAGGAAATGCTCCTGAAATGGGAAGCCGGTGACGAAGATGTGATTTTGCTTTGGGAAAAAATGAACCAGTGGGTTTATGACGGTTTTGCAACAACTTATAAAAATCTCGGAGTCAATTTCGATTGTTATTATTATGAAAGCAATACCTATTTGTTGGGAAAAGACGTTGTTCAGATTGGTTTGGAAAAAGGTGTTTTCGAAAAAGATCCCGACGGTTCGGTTTGGATTGACTTGACCGATGAAGGTTTGGACAGGAAAATCGTGTTGCGTTCCGATGGGACTGCGGTTTATATGACTCAGGATATTGGAACGGCAATTCAGCGGGTAAAGGATTTTCCGGACGTTGGCGGAATGGTTTATACCGTAGGTAATGAACAGGATTATCATTTCAAGGTTTTGTTTTTAATCTTGAAAAAACTTGGTTTTGATTGGTCTAAAAACCTCTTTCATTTGTCCTACGGAATGGTCGATTTGCCTTCCGGAAAAATGAAATCTCGTGAAGGAACCGTTGTTGATGCAGATGAGCTGATGCAGGAAATGACCGATACCGCCCAGAAAATAGCCGAAGATTTAGGGAAACTGGAGAATTATTCGCCGGAAGAGAAGGCAAAATTGTACAAAACCATAGGACTTGGAGCCTTGAAATATTACATCCTGAAAGTTGATCCGAAAAAACGAATTCTTTTCGATCCCGAAGAATCGGTTGATTTTGCCGGGAATACCGGGCCGTTTATTCAATATACGTATGCCAGAATTCAATCGATAATTCGCAAAGCCGAGTTTGATTATTCTAATAATCCAAAAATTGAGGTGCTTCACGAAAAGGAAAAAGAATTGTTGAAACAAATTGAATTGTTTCCCGAAGTGATCCAAAACGCGGCACAAAACCACAGTCCGGCACTTGTTGCCAATTATACTTATGATTTGGTTCGTGAATACAATTCGTTCTATCAAACGGTTTCCATTTTGGGTGAGGAAGATTTGGCGAAAAAAGTGTTTAGAGTGCAACTTTCTAAAAAGGTTGCCGAAACGATTGCTTCTGCTTTTCAGCTATTGGGAATTGCAGTTCCGGAAAGAATGTAGTTAAAAAAATCACTCTATTTGTCATTGCGAGGAGTTGCGAAGCATGTGGCAAAGCAATCTTAATTTGCTGCTCTCGATAGATGACTGCTTTGCCACTTACTTCATAACGCTTCCCAGTTCTCAGCCCTCAAGTCCCATCTCCCTCTGTCATTGCAAGCAGTTGCTAGGTAGGTGCCAAAGCAATCTGTATTGTTGCTCTCATCTTGCTGACCTGATCCTTTTATTAATTCTTGTTAAAAATTTCTTAAAAAAAGTGTTAATTAAAAATAATAAAACCGTTTTTTTTTAATCTTTATGCCTCAGTAGTTAGAAGGCTGATAATAAACCTGAAGCTTGCTGCTTATTTGATAAAAACACTCTCTATTACTGTTACTTTAGGAATTTTAATCCATTAGTTTTAACAATGAAACCCAGATTACAATTAGATTTTTAGGAGTTAACAGCAACAATTATGACAACAAAATTACTCTCCACCAACCCTGACAGGGTTAATTAACAAAACAACTATATCATAAAAAAAACTCTACTTTTTTTAGCAACCGTATTCTTTCAACTCAACAGTTTTGCGCAATACACCGCTATACCAGACGCTAACTTTGAACAAGCCTTGATCAACTTAGGTCTTGATAGTGGCCCTATAGACCATCAGGTTTTAACTGCTAATATTAACACCATAAAATCCTTGTTTGTTACCAGAAGAGCTATTACCGATTTAACCGGAATTCAGGTTTAACCGGAATTCAGGATTTTGTTGCTTTAACAACTTTGTATTGTGATTCTAATCAATTAACGAGTTTGAACGTAAGTGGGTTAGCGGCCTTAACAACTTTGAATTGTGCAGATAATCGATTAACGAGTTTAAACGTGAGTGGATTAGCGGCTTTAACAACTTTGAAATGTGATTATAATCAATTAACGAGTTTAAACGTGAGTGGGTTAACGGCTTTAACAACTTTGAATTGTG
>CAIOTL010000205.1 GCA_903861155.1 uncultured Bacteroidota bacterium | reverse complement strand
CTTTAAAAAAAATAAAAATAAAATATAATGAAAACAAAACAAATTAAAATTGCATCAATTTTATTAGTCATTATGACAATAGGATTTTCTTTTACAACTTTGAATAAAATAACAGTAAAGGGTTCTGATACTATGGTTATTTTATCTCAAAAATGGGCTGAAGTGTATATGCAAAAACACCCAGGATCTACAATTCAAGTAACAGGTGGTGGTTCAGGTGTTGGTATTGCAGCATTAATAAATGGTTCTACAGACATTGCAAATGCTAGTCGTCCTATGAAAGCTGGAGAAATAGAAAAATTAAAACAAAGATATAACACTCTGGGTATTGAGGTTCCTTGTGCTAAAGATGGTATTACTGTTTATCTTAACAAAGGAAACAGCGTTTCTGAGTTGACAGTAAGGCAAATTGGAGATATCTTTGCAGGAAAAATTAAAAACTGGAAGGATGTTGGTGGAGTAGATGCACCAATTAGACTTTATGGTAGAGAAAGTAGTTCAGGTACATTTGGATTTTTTCAAGACAATGTTGTAAAAGGAGATTATTCTCCAAGTTGTCAAACTTTACCTGGAACATCTGCTATTGTAAATGCAGTTAAGAAAGATAAATACGCAGTTGGTTATGGTGGAGCAGCCTATGCAGAAGGAGTTAAAGATTGTAAAGTTAAGAAAGATGCTAAAAGCCCAGCTTACGCTCCAACTGCTGAAACTATCAAAAACAAAACCTATCCTATCTCTAGATATTTATTTATGTATCTTAAATCAAGACCAACTGGTGAAACAAAAGCTTTTATTGATTGGATTTTGAGTCCAGAAGGACAAAAAGTAGTTGTTGAAACAGGGTATTTCCCAGTAAAATAATTATTAAATTTTATTATCCCTCCTTAGAAATTTTCTAGTGAGGGATAATTTTGTATTTATAACTTTATGAATTCTTAAATAAAATAAATGAATTCCGAATATCCAATTAATCAAAAATTTACTAAAGAAAGCCTGAAAAAAAAATTCAGGCTTTCTGAGTTTCTTGCAGAGAAAATTATTTCATCGGTTGCATTCTTGTCGATAACAATCATTGTTCTAATTTTTGTCTTTGTATTTAAAGAATCCTTACCCATTTTTAACTTTGGGAAAAGTCAAGCTGCAAAAACAGAAATAAAAGCAGAAGCTAAACAAGAAACTTACGGCTCTACTCCCGCCACGGAATCGAAACCGGAATCATACGGTTCTGAACCTGCAAAAACAGAAAGTTTAAAGCAAGAAACCTATGGTTCTGAACCAGAAACTCAAAAGGAGTCGAAACCTGAGAGCTATGGTGAGGTAAAAGCAGAAACAACCTCAGAAGTTACTTCAAATAAAACTACCGAAGTAACAACAAAAAACAATGAAGGCGCCGATAAAACCTGGAGTACTTTTGGAACTACAGAATGGGTTCCGGTATCGGAACATCCTCGTTTCGGTTTATTAGGATTACTTATAGGAACACTCAAAGTAACTGTGATTGCAATGCTTATTGCGGGACCACTTGCAATATTAGCTGCGCTTTATACCTCTTGTTTTGCCTCTAAAAGAGTTAAAGAAATCATTAAACCAATTATAGAAATGCTTGCTGCTTTTCCGTCAGTAGTTATTGGTTTTTTCGCATTAATAGTTTTGGCTAGTTTCTTTCAAAGTATTTTTGGTTATGAATCGAGATTAAATGCTTTTGTGGGTGGTGTGGCTATGGCATTAGCTGCCATTCCTATAATTTATACGATTTCCGAAGATGCACTCTCGGCAGTTCCAAAAACGTTTACCGAAGCTAGTTTGGCACTAGGGGCAAGCAAATGGCAAACTGCTTTTTTTGTGATTTTGCCGGCAGCAACTCCGGGAATTTTTGCGGCATTACTTTTAGGTGTTGGTCGTGTCTTTGGAGAAACAATGATTGCGCTTATGGCAACAGGAAACGCAGCATTATTATCGGCAAATCCTTTTGAAAGCGTGCGAACTTTTGCAGCCACAATTGGAGCTGAAATGGCAGAAACTGTTTTTGGAGAAACGCATTACAGTGTTTTATTTTTTATTGGGTCATTGCTTTTTATTTTCTCTTTTGCATTGAATGCCGTTGCAGAATTTTATGTAAAAGGTAAATTAATCAAAAAATTTCAAGGTAAATAAATTATGGATACAGTTATAAACGAAACAAAATCCGAGTTTTTATTAGGTAATAAATCTGGTGTTGACGTGAAAGGAAAACTAATTGTTGGAATCACACAAATAGCGGTTTTATTAATTATTGCCATTCTTTTTGTTATCCTTGGAATCATTATTTATCAAGGGAGAGAAAAATTTTCTTGGGAATTTATAAGTTCATTTCCGACGGATGGTATGACAAAAGGAGGAATATTTCCTGCCTTGATAGGAACTTTTATTTTAGTGGTTGTCATGTCGATTGCTGCCGTCCCTTTCGGTACAATTACAGCCATTTATTTAACAGAATATGCCAAGGAAAATTCAAAAATTGCTGCGGCAGTTCGTTTTTCAGTAAGAACATTGGCGGTAGTTCCTTCAATCATTTTTGGGCTTTTCGGACTTGGTTTTTTTATCCAATTTATGGGTGCCGGAATGGATAAAGCCTTCAATGGAGGGCAATTGCATTGGGGGCAACCCAATATTCTTTGGGCAAGTCTTACGATGTCATTGCTTACACTTCCCGTAATTATTGTTTCCGTCGAGGAAGCTTTAAAGACAATTCCTAGAGAGTTGCGTGAAGCAAGTTTGGCTTTGGGCGCTACAAAATGGCAAACCATAAAGAAAGTGGTGCTTCCAGGTTCTGTTTCTGGAATTATGACAGGAACTATTCTTGCCGTAAGTAGAGGTGCTGGCGAGGTTGCTCCCATTTTGTTTACTGGTGCGGCATATTATTTGGCCACTTTACCAAAATCCCTAAGCGATCAATTCATGAATTTGGGTTACCATATTTATATTATGTCAACTCAATCTTCCGATGTGGAAAAAACTATGCCTATCCAATTTGCTACAACGTTAGTTTTGTTAATCCTAACATTATCATTAAACGTAATAGCTGTAATTATAAGATCAAGAATTAGGAGAAGAGCTAAATAATTCGGAATTCTAACTAATAATTTGTATTTTAGACTTAACATAAACAAAAATGAAAGATATAAAAAGTAAAGACATAAAAATAAAAGTTAATGATTTATCATTGTACTATGGTGAAAAAAAGGCGTTGAAAGAAATTTCTTTGATCATTCCTAAAAATAAAGTTACAGCATTAATTGGTCCCTCAGGCTGTGGGAAATCGACTTTTCTAAGATGTATTAACCGTATGAACGACCTTATTCCTGGAGTGAAAATTACTGGGGAAATGCTGGTTGAAGACTTTAATATTTACGACAAAAATGTAGATGTTGTCAACATTAGAAAAAAAATCGGGATGGTTTTTCAGAAATCAAATCCTTTTCCAAAATCTATTTACGAGAACGTTGCTTATGGTCCAAAAATCAACGGAATTAAGGACAAAAAACAATTGGACGAAATCGTAGAGACTTCTTTAAAACAAGCTGCTATTTGGGATGAAGTAAAAGACAGATTGGGAGATTCGGCTTTAGGTCTTTCCGGCGGACAGCAGCAAAGGTTATGTATTGCAAGAACTTTGGCTGTAAGTCCAGACATTATTTTGATGGATGAACCTGCGAGTGCCTTGGATCCAATTTCGACTTCTAAAATCGAGGAGTTAGTCCACGAGCTCAAGGAACAATATACCATTATCATTGTTACCCATAATATGCAACAAGCGGCAAGAACCAGTGATTACACCGCATTCTTTTATCTTGGCGAATTGATAGAAATTGGAAAAACAAATAGTATTTTTACAAAACCGGAAAAGAAACAAACCGAAGATTATATAACTGGTAGATTTGGATAATTCCAAAAACTCTACCGATAACTATTGAGACTTCTTTGAAGCAGAAAGAATCAAAATCACCAGCGAACTCTAAAATCTTTAATCTTAAATCAAAAATCGAAATGCCAACACACTTTGAAATAGAATTAGAAAAATTAAAAAATGTAATCATAAAAATTGGGAATTTAGCCGAAATCCAATTTAGCGAATCAGTAAAAGCACTTCTTTCAGAACCTATTGAAGGAAAAGAATTAAAGAAAACAGAAAACAAGATTGATAAATTAGACGTGAAAATCGACGAAATTTGTCAAAGTATTTTTGCTTTGCAACAACCTGTTGCGTCTGATTTGCGTTTTATTATGGCATCTATGCAGATAAGCAATGAAATAGAAAGAATTGGTGATTTGGCCATTAGTATTATAAAAAGAGCTAAAAGCATTAAGGATAAACATGATTTGATTGTCAAGTTTGAAGTTGCCGATTTGGCTAGGGAGGTGAAACAAATTATCATTAAAACCAATGAAAGTTTCTTGACTCGAGATGAAAAAACCATTGGAGAAGTATTTGTGTTGAACAGCGCTATCCAAAAGAAAAGTGATGAAATAATCCACGGTCTTATTGCGGAAATGAAACTACGTTCTAAAGCCGTTGTTTCCGGAACCAATCTTGTTATTGTGTTAAAACATCTCGAACGCATCTCGCAACATTGCACCAATATTGCCGAATATGTTCATTTTATGGTAAATGCTAAAATAATCAAACACGAAAAATTCGAGAATAAAACTACAGATAATTAATTTTCCTTTCAAATATTTAAAACCCAAATCAAAGCATTTATTTTGTTTAATTTGGGTTATTTTTTTCTCCAAAAACTTCTATAATTTATGAAATAGGAAGTTTTACTTGTTCGAAAACCCCAAACAATATTGTCCAGTCAATTGGAGTTTCATAATGAGGCAATCCTTTGTAATTTGCAACTTCCAATAGATTTTCAATCTTGAAATCCTCTTGATTTGCAAAAGGAACCAGTCCTTCTTTTTTCAATTTTTCGGCCAAGTATTCTTGTTCATATTGACCAGGAGTTGGAATGAAAAAAGCTTTTTTCTCTAGTTTTGCCAAGTCCATAATCGTCGTATACCCTGAGCGGCATAACACGGTTTCGCTTTCATTGAATGTTTTTTCAAGTTGGCGGGTGTTCATGAAATTATAGAAAGTCACATTTTCTATTTGTTCTTTTTTTTGCACTCTTTCTATGATTCCTTTAATAAAAACAACCTTACCAGTGTAATTTTGAACTTCGATTTTTAGTTTCTCTTCCAAAAGTCCTCGTTGAGGTTCCGGTCCCGAAAGGATAACCATCAAATCATATACTTTTGGAGTTTCCTTTTTTTTCATTCGGCTCAAAGGGCCAATGTATTTTAATTCAAAATATGGTTTTTTTATGTGACCTAGTTTGCCAGACAAATTTGGAATTTCCTCAAAATCAGGAATCCAACATTCTGCATATTTTTTTATGATATTCTGATGCAATTTGCTGGTAAACCAAGTGGTGTTTCCAGTCATCACGTTCAATTGGTGGGTGATAAATACCGAAGGGACTTTTTTACTAAAAACTCCCAATCGATTGTCGGAAATAATGCCACCTATTTCATATTTTTTAATCCATTTATTGACCTTTTTTTTCTCGTTCCAAATCGCTTGAATCATTTTCGGCATATTCTTCAATAATTTCCATTTAAAATCTTTTCCGTTTTTGGCATATTCTATTTGGTAGGAAGGCAGTTTGAGCGTTTTTATATATGGAAATTCTTTTTTTAGTAGTTCAAGGGCAATCCCATCGGATGCAATTATTGGAATATAATTGTTTTCCTGTAAAGCCTTTATAATGGGAATACAACGTGTGGCATGACCTAAGCCCCAATTCAATGGAGCAATCAAGATAGTTTTGTTATTTGAACTCAAATTCATTTGTTAATTTTTCAGCTATTTTTCTGTCCAAAATTACATAAAAGTAGCCGTTTCAGTATCTCTAATAGGTTATCATAACATTAAGGATTTAAGCTATGAAATTTAAAAATAGGCTCTTAATTGGACGTTTCCGGTATGAATAGATTGGCTAGTTTCGCTTTTTCGACCTTGGTAATTCAGGTTGATATCCAGAAATTGGGTCAGTTTTTTTTGCAGAAGTAATTTCCAGGTTAGGTTTTGTCCTGATTGCAAACCTTCGAGCATTTGAAATCCTACAGAAGAATATTGGTTCCCTTTGAAATTGTTTTGATAAAAGGAAATTTCGCCATTCATTGTTAATTTGTTTTTACCGGCAAAGGTAAAAGAAGTCCCAAAACGATTTTGCAACAAAGTCTCCAAATTTCCTATTTTATTTTCCTTATTTTGCAACTCATAAAATAAATCCCAACTCGTGTTTTTGGAAAATAAATAACTGATTTTTGGAGCCAAATGATACCCTTTAACTTCGTAATTATTGATAGGGTAATTTTCTGATTTAGAAACTGTATTTATCGTGTTGAGAAAAACACCAAACAACCAACTTTTGTCATATAAGTGGGAATATTGCAACTGATGTGAACTATTTGTTGATGCTTGAGAGCCAATAGAAAGGAGTGTTTTTATCTGATTTTGAATAAAAGAATAGGTTATGGAATGCTTTTGTTTCCCTCGATTGTAGAACAGGCTATTCCTGAAAGTGGAATTCAATCCTAAAACATTTGTATTGGAATTGGTGAAAGGATTTAAATTAAAATTATCGCCTTCGCTTTTTATTTTTCGATCAAGAATATAGGATGTCTGATTGTAAAAATGAGAAAGTGTTTTTCTGAAATCATCGCTATTTTGCCATTGATTGGGGTTCAAAGTTATTGATTGGGAAAACTTGTTTTGACGTGTTTTAATATAGATTCGGGTTGGCAAATAAACTCTTATGTATTTGGCTTTATCGGGGAAAGGTGCCATTTCAAATTCATTCAATTCTTGAATTCCATTGCCATTATAATCATTCCATGTATAAACACCTTGGCCAGCGGGAACTTCCAAATAGGTGAATTCCTGTTGTGGAATAGCACCAGAATTAGTTTCTAGTACGGTATTCACTTGGATTAATTGTTTAAAAAAATGATCATTATAGAGTATCCTAGAGTTCAACGAAGATTCTTTCTTCTTTGATGCATCAACGAAATCCAAAACTCGGTAATTCATAAAAACCGATAAATCGCTTTTCTTGGTTTGAATCAATTTTGATTTTAGGACAAAAGTTTGGGAGCTATTCTTTCTTTGTAATAATCCATTTTTAAGGCTGTCATTTATCCGTTTTAAATAGCCTAATTCTAGGAATACTTTCGTACTGTCGCCACGACCGAGGAATAATCCATATTCGGAAAATCGTTGGCTTAAAATCGATAATTGATTGGTTGGTTTTATTTTTTCTTGATTGTCTTCTAATCTTTGGCTGGTTCCTAACCAGTTTTTGGCGAAATGATATCGTATTTTGGATTGATTTCGCAAGAATTTCGATGTCGAAACGATGGCTTCGCTGTTTAATAAACTCCCTTGGTTTTGAATTATCCAGTTTTTCAATTTAAATTCGCCCTTCACAATATGTCGATCTCCAGAGAAACTATTTGAGAAATCCAGTTTTTCAAATTGATAGGTCAAGATTCCCATTTTGGGCAAAGCAAAATGTAATCCCGAAACTAAATAACTTTGATTTCCGAGAACGGTGGTTTCAAGATTCCAATCGCGGCTAAACTCAATGTTGTAGAGGCGTTCCACCGAACTGAAATATTGCTGAATAAGTTGGTAATTGGCAAAAGCGTCTACTTTCCATATTTTAGAGAATAATCTTTGGTTTGCGTTTATTTTTGCCGCCAAGCCCTGATTATTGCCATCATTAATCAAGGAAAAAAGGTTTTTATCATTGTTGCTGATTCCTATTTCAAAATCAACAGCAGTTTTTTCGTTGGGCGTGTATTTTCCCAGAAATGTTGCAACCTGAATTTTTGTTGGAGGAATAAGCTGAATAATAGGCTCGTAATTTCCTTGCGGAACGGCATTTATGGGCGCTACATATTCGTAAATCCTACTGATTGCCGCATTATTTGTCAAGTTATAATTTCCCTTATTGGTTCCAACCAAAGTAAATCTGACATTGTACAAAACGTCCTGAGGATTATTCGAATATTCAAAAACTTCAACGGCGTTTATCAAGGTTTTTTTGTACAATATCTTATTGCTCGAATAGGAATCCACATAAGCCGATGGAGCTGTCATCAAGTCAGGATTATCTCCGGCTTTCGCCAAAATTTGAGCTTGTTCCGTTGAAATGTTTTGTTGCAAAGGTTGGTTTTTCAAATCGCTTTCCGAATACAAATAACCGCCAAAACTCCATTTTTTATTTTCGTGAGTCAGACCAGCATAGGTGACAAACCGGGTGTAATTATTATTGGAATATTGGTATTCTATTGCAATTCTCATTTCGGAAGTGATGGGAAAAAGAGAGGTAAACACGATTTCTCCAGCATTATAATCAATGGTATACTCGTTGTTTTCACCGCGTTTCAAAAGAATTCCGTTGACATAAACATGCTCTGAACCCGAAATCACGAGCACGTATAATTCGCCATTTTGCCCTATTAATTTATAAGGTCCTTGATTGCCTTCCTGACCTACAAAATTGCTTTTTGCATATTGCCCTTTTACCAATGCTGCGGATGCAAAAATATTGGTTTTTTCTTCTTTTGTTCCAAAGTCAAAATTTGTCATGATTCCCTGCACTTTCTTGTTAAAATTCAGGAATTGGGTTTTATGATTTTCCAGAAAAACATCGCCAGCACGGATGTTCCATTTGTCGCTAAAAAGTTCCATAAAAACATTGTCGAATTGATCCAGTTTTTGCGAATAACCACCGTTTTGCAGTGGAATATTGCTGTCCTGTAGGGAAGCACGCAAGCTTACTTTTTCGGAAAGTTTACCTGTGATTTGTAAATCTAGATTCGAGTTTAAAACTGTGTTTTGGTTGTTCCCAATGGTCACGCCGCGCGTAATACTTCCAGAAGTGTTCAAACCATCAAAAGGGACGGTTTTTTTCTGTGGATTTTCCTCAATTTTATATAATTTTTCCGAAGAGACTTCGTTGCTTAATATGCGACTTGAGTCATAAATGTGATATTCTTTTGTTAGAATATCGGGAAGTTTTAGATAAAAAACCGTAATAAAATCTTGATTTAATGGAAATTTTTCATTTAAAATCAAGGTTCCTTTTTCGAAATTTATTTTGTAGAAAGAGGTGTCAATAGGTTTTTCATTGACGTCGAGTAATTTAAAAAAGCTCGAGTTGAGACTAACGTTTTCGAGATGAATGGTATCTCGGGAAACTGATAGTTTTTTTGTTTTGTACAATGAATTGTTTTCCTGAGCCTGTAGCCCAGAAAAATTGATCATCACCGCCAAGAGCACTATTTTTTTCAACATAAAGAGTATAACGTCGATACGTCAAAAGTAGTGTATTCTCTAAAATAATTGGGGGAAGTCTGGACTTTCAACCTCAAATTTAAATTAACTTTCCTTCGTTACAATTTGCATTGTTTCGCGGCTTACTTGTTTTAGGATAACGGTTTTGTTTTCCTCAACTGTTTGTGCCGCCTTTTCGTCGAAATGGCGGATGGTATATAAAGTCACGTCTTCGGTGAAGTCAACCTTGAATTTTTTCGATAGAATAGTATTCAATTCTTTGAAATTCCCAAATTTATCCTCAACACAAACCGAAAAACTGATGGCAGAATTCTGAATCAAGTTTACTTTTAATTTGAATTGATGAAACAAAGCAAATATTTCACTGATGTTTTCTTCCATAATAAAAGAAAAATCTATGGAGGAAAGCGAAATTAACAATTGGTTTCTTTTGATAATAAAACAAGGCAAATAAGGTTCTAAATCTGCACCTTTAGCTACACTTGTTCCAGGCAACATTGGGTTTAAAAACGATTTCACATACAAGGGAATTTCCTTTTTCTGTAAAGGTTGCAAGGTTTTTGGATGAATAACGGTAGCGCCATAAAAAGCCAATTCTATGGCTTCACGATACGAAATTTGGTTCAACAAACTGGCGTTTTCAAAATATCTTGGATCGGCATTCATCACTCCAGGAACGTCTTTCCAGATGGTCACGCTTTCGGCATTCAGGCAATAGGCAAAAATCGCAGCGGTATAATCTGACCCTTCGCGACCCAAGGTTGTAGTGAAATTATTTTCGTCAGAGCCCAAAAATCCTTGGGTAATATTCAATATTTTTCGTTTTACATTTTTGGCAATGTTTTTTTGTGTCAAATTCCAATCCACTTCGGCATCTCGATAATTCGAATTGGTTTTTATGAAGTTTCTCACATCGAGCCATTGGGTTTTAATCCCCATAAAAGCCATAAAATGACTCAGAATAGTTGTCGAAATTAATTCGCCATAACTCACTATTTGGTCATATACAAAATTATAATTGGGCGATTTGTTGTGTGCCAAGAAATATTCCAAGTCGAAAAATTGCTTATTTACCGCAGCAAAAACTTCGTTTATTTCGTCTTCGAATAAATCCAACAAGATTTGATTGTGGTATTTTTTTATTTCTTGAACTGATGATTGTAATTCTTCCGATTTTTCGAAATAGTTTTTTATGACCACTTCAAGGGCATTTGTGGTTTTTCCCATTGCAGAAACCACTAATAATACGTCCTGGTAACCCGCTTTTTGTAAAACGTCATATACGTTTTTAATTCCTTCGGCATCTTTAACAGAAGCACCGCCAAATTTGAATACTCTCATATTTTTTAATAAAAAAAATTGTATTTTTTACTTTATTTATTTCAATTTATTTTCAACAAAATAGTTGATTGCTGTTTCGTCCATTTGTGCAACTCTCCATTCGTCAAGCACTTTTGCACCGGATTTTTCATAGAATTCGATTGCCGACATGTTCCAGTCTAGTACGTTCCATTCGATTCTTCGAACTTTATCTTTCTTGGCTTGCTTGATGATTTCAGAATATAGGGCGTAACCCAATCCTGTGCCACGCATTTTATCTTTCACTACCAAGTCCTCCAAATGAATTGTTTTTCCTTTCCAAGTCGAATAACGATAATAATACAAAGCTATCCCCACGATTTGCTTCGCCTGTTCGCTATCGCTCGGATTATTTTCGACTTCGGCAACAAAAACGTGAAATAACGGAACTAAACCAAAACCATCCCGAATTAAATCGTCAACCGTAATTAAAACAGCGTCAGGTTCCTTTTCGAAATCAGCCAATTCTTGAATAAGTCCTAAAACGGCTTCCATATCTTCAGGATTTCCTTTTCTAATAGTCATAATTTCTTGTTTATAATTGTTTATTGCCTTGGAAAAGTATGCTTTTCTTTGGAAAAGAAAATACTTTAAATGGCAAATATACAATTCTGATAAACGAACTAAATAAAATAAAATGATTTTCACAAAAAACCGGACATTTGTGACTTCAAAACAACTACAACGATTTCGAAATGAAAGAACGCAACAAGACTTTAGGAGAATTTATTATCGAAAACCAAAATGCTTTTTCAATATTCGTTAGGCGAATTATCCCGAATTATCAATTCGATTCGGTTGGCCGCCAAGTGGTTAATTACAAAGTTAACAAAGCAGGCTTGGTCGATATTGTTAGCGCAGCTGGGGAGCAAAATATTCAAGGCGAAGATCAGTAAAAATTGGACGTTTATACCAATGAAGTTTTCATTCAAACCATGATTAATCGAGAGATTGTTTGCGGTATTGCCTCCGAAGAAAATGACGATTTTATAACCGTACAAGGTTCAGACAACAGCCACAACAACAAATACGTAGTTTTGATGGATCCGCTTGACGGTTCATCAAATATTGGCGTAAATGTTTCGGTGGGAGCCATATTTTAGGTTTATAGGCGAGTAACACCGATAGGAACTCCGGTAACTTTGGAAGATTTTTTGCAACCCGGAATCAACCAGATTGCTGCGGGATACGTGATTTAGGGCACTTAGACAATGCTGGTTTATAAGACAAGTTTTGGCGTTAATGAATTCAATTTGACCAGCTATTGGTGCCTTTTATTTGTCGCATCCCAATATGGAATTTCCAAAATGCGGAAGAATTTATGCATCAAGCGGAATTAAGCAAATACTGAAACGCTTAGGAATTAAAAAAGCATTTAGCGAATGTTAAAGACGGAGAGAAATTACCGATTCATATTTTCCATTTCATAAATAAAAACATCAATATCTACTTTTCGATCCACTAACGAAAGTGCTTTATCAACGATATAATTGACATTTCCGGGAGTAAATCCCAATGAAAGCGCAAATCTTCGCAGCAATAAATCCTGTTTGTCTCCTAAATGGTGATCTATATGAACCATCCGGGTTAAATCATACAAACGTTCCAACCTTTGCGAGTGTAAGTACGGAGGATTAATAGGATATTTCAATGGATTTTCTAAAATATCGGCATATTCTGGTTCTGAAATTTCCAGATGTAAAGCCAGTTTGTCTAAAAAAGCCTGTTCTTCAGGGGAAATTTTTCCGTCAGCAAGAGCCACGCGTACAATTGCTGCAAAATAACCTCTATTCCTTTGATTAAATTCGTTGTCGAATAAGTCTGAGATTGGCATAATGTTAGTTTTTTGTGTCTTACAAAGATAATTCTATTTCAATTTTAAATAAAGCCAATTTCTGATTTTTTTTCTTGATTTTAGTAAAATTAATGAGACAAGAATTGCTTTTAACACCATCGGTTCAAGCTATTTTCAAAATAAATTGTAAGTTTGACAACCCCTAATCTTTAAAACTATTTACAATGTCAGAATTTTGGATTTATTTCGAAAAAGGGTTAAGGCATATTCTTAACTTATTTGCTTATGACCACATCTTGTTTTTAATAGCGTTAACGGTTCCTTACGCATTCAAGGATTGGAAAAGATTGCTACTTTTGGCTACCATTTTTACCGTTGGTCACACATTAGCTTTGATGTTGTCCGTTTTTGGCGTGATTATTATTAGAGGCAATTTGGCCGATTTTTTAATCCCAATAACCATTCTCGTCATCGCTTTTTTCAATCTTTTTACTGCAGGAAAATCATCAAAACAAGTAAGTATCAGCATTATTGGTTTTGTCACTTTGTTTTTTGGTATTATTCACGGATTGGGATTTGCCAGTTATTTTAAAACGATACTTACAGGTTCGCCACAGTCGAAATTATTGCCATTATCAGAGTTTTCATTAGGAATAGAATCTTCCCAGATAATCGTGGTTTTTATTGTACTGATACTTTCGTATATTGTTCAAACTTTCTTTCGATTTTCAAAACGCGACTGGACATTAGTAATGTCGTCTTTTGTGATTGGAGTAGTTTTGCCAATGATTCTCCAAAGTGAAATTTGGAATAAATAAATAGAATATGGATAAGAAAAAATTAAATAAATACGACCGAGCCTATCTTCGAATCGCCAAAGAATGGAGTCTTTTGTCCTATTGCAAACGCAAACAAGTAGGTGCCATAATCGTTCGGGACAAAATGATTATTTCCGATGGATATAATGGGACACCATCTGGTTTCGAAAATTGTTGCGAAGACCCTGAAGGGTTGACTAATTGGTATGTGCTTCACGCCGAAGCAAATGCCATATTAAAAGTCGCCAGATCCACGCAAACCTGCGAAGGTGCGACCCTTTATATTACGCTTTCGCCCTGCAAAGAATGCAGTAAATTAATCCATCAATCTGGGATAAAAAGAGTTGTTTACCAATTAGGTTACAAAGATACTTCGGGAGTGGATTTTCTTGTAAAAGCCGGAGTAATCGTAGAACAAATCGAAGTTTTAGAATAAATGAAAATCAATTCCAAATATTTTCCAATACTTATTTTCGCAACGCTTGCCTTTGGAATTCTGCTTGGCGGATGGTTGAATTTCCCCAGCCAAAACCGGTTTTTTGCCAAAAACAATTCGAAAAATAAACTGAACAAACTCATTGATTTCATCAACAACGAATACGTAGATAACGTCAACACCGATTCCATCGTGAATCGCACCGTTGACACTATTTTGGCGCAACTCGACCCTCATTCCGTTTATATTTCGCCAAGGGAACAAAACCAAATTGCCGAAAATATGAAAGGTGATTTTGTGGGAATTGGAGTGAATTTCTATATGTATAAAGATTCATTGGCGATAATAAAACCCATCGAAAACGGTCCTTCGGAAAAAGCCGGAATAAAATCAGGAGACCGGATTCTTTATGCTGACAAGACAAAATTGTTTGGACGAAAACTACCAACCGATACTTTATTTTCGAAACTAAAAGGAGAAAATGGTTCCGAAATTGAAGTCACGGTTTACAGAAAATCGGAACACAAAAACATTAAAATCAAAATCAAACGAGGTATTATTCCGATAAAAAGTGTCGATGCCGCCGTGCTTTTAAATCCGACAACGGGATTCATAAAAATTAATCGCTTTGCCGAAACCACTTATGCTGAATTCAAGGCAGGTTTAACTAAGTTGAAACAAGAAGGCGCAAAATCATTGGTTATTGATCTTCGGGATAACGGCGGAGGGTATATGGAGGAAGCCATTGCCATTGCTGATGAATTCTTAAAAGACAAACAGCTAATTGTATTTACGAAAAACAAAAAAGGAACCATCGAAAAGACTTACGCCTCTGATAAAGGAAGTTTCGAAAACGGTGATTTATATGTTTTAATCAACGAAAATAGCGCATCGGCAAGCGAAATTTTGGCAGGAGCCATTCAGGATAATGATCGAGGAACGATTGTGGGTCGACGTTCATTTGGCAAAGGATTGGTGCAGCGCGAAATGGATTTTGACGATGGATCTGCGGTGCGATTGACTATTGCAAGATATTACACGCCTACGGGTCGTTCGATACAAAAGTCGTATTCGAAAGGAAATGAGGACTATTTTAAGGAATCTGAATCGCGGTTTACAAACGGAGAATTATTCAACAAAGACAGTATAAAAACACCGAAAACTCCAAAATTCAAAACGCCAAAAGGCAAAATTGTATATGGAGGTGGGGGAATTGTTCCTGATATTTTTGTTCCGATTGAAGTGGAGCATAGCAAAGAAAACACGGCGTATTTGTTGCAATCTGGAATTTTGGGACAATTCGTTTTCGAACAATTGGATCGTGACAGAAGAGCTTTCAAAGGTTTGTCTTTTGAACAATTCAGAATTAAAATGAATGGAACCGATTTATATTTCAATGCTTTTCAAAAGTATATTTTTAAGAATGGATTGGATTTGAATCTAGACAAAAACAAGTTATTTGTAAAACGCTATTTGGAAGCAGAATTTGCCCGACAGTTGTTTAATGAAGACAGATTTTATGAAATTTTGTTGAAAGATGATACGATGATCAAGGCGGTTTTGAATAAAGGTTAATTTAGCAATCTTTATTATAATAGATCGGTATTAATTTGTCATTTCAACTAAGGAAAATCTCTATTAGTTGCTCCCATTTGATTGGATTGCTTTGCTTGTTCGAGCAGGCTCTCGAGTCCTCCTTCGTTGGAATGGCAAAACCATCATTATTTCTTTATACTGTCGTGGGATTGCGTTTGAATGCCGTCATTCCACAAAGTAAGAATGTCAGTAGCCACTGTGGCGCCACTTCCGCCGGCAATTGCCACTTGGCTTCTCCAGCCCGCAAGTGTTCCCGTGACATAAATGCCATCGGTGACTTTGTGATCGTGGTTTTTGAGTTGGATTCTTTGTTTTTCGGCGAGTGTTTTTTGATGCGGTTCGACATGTTGCATCAATCCTTCAATTTTAAAAGTATTGGAATAACCAATGGCCACGACAATAATTTTGGTTTTATAGGTGTTTTTGTTGGTAGTTACCACGAATTCAGAAAATTCGCCTTCTATTTTCAGAACTTTTTCATTTGGAATTTGCTCGATATGTGGATAAATTTCTGAAAGATGTTGCATGCTTTCGACCAATAAATCAGTGCCTAATTTTCCTGGAGCAACTCCGTAAGCGTTATTGATAATAGCTTCTTGAAGTGATGAAGTTTTTTGATGGGTAATTACGCCAATTTTTTTGTCTGTAACAAAAGGTTTCTTTTTTGCTGAGCCCAAAACAAGAGCACATGACATTCCTGAAACGCCACCGCCAATTATTAAAACATCAAACATAATTAGAATTTTTCGTTCATTTTTTCTGCAATATTCTTCGACATTTTAAAAATAAGAAGAATTAATACTGCACAAATTGAAGCAGCAATTCCAATAAATGCAATCATACTGTTCCCTTCAAAAGGATGTTTGAAATCGACGAGAGTAATATTAAATATAATTAGCCCTAATGCCAATGCCACCAATATAGAAGTAAAGATTTTCATAAAATTGTGTTTTGTTTTTATGTAAAAGATGATGCCGTAAAAATATAAAAATTTATTTTAGACAAACAAACCTTTAACATTAGCAGCAAATAATTTAACAGCAATTGCCAAAAGAACGACTCCAAAAGCCTTGCGAATGACCCCCAAACCATTTTTTCCTAACATTTTCTCAATTTTCGCCGATGATTTCAAAACGATATATACCACTATGATATTTAATACAATGGCAATCACGATATTTACCGAATGAAACTGGGAACGCAAAGAAAGCAGGGTAGTCATTGTTCCAGCTCCAGCAATTAAGGGGAAAGCAATTGGAACAATCGAAGCGGAACCAGCTTCTTCATCACGGTAAATGCGAATACCTAAAATCATTTCGAGTGCCAAAAAGAACAATACAAAAGAACCAGCAACAGCAAATGAATGAACGTCAATTCCGATTAAATTTAACAATTCTTCGCCAATGAAAAGAAAAACAATCATAATAATCCCAGCTACTAACGAAGCTTTTTCAGATTCGATATGGCCGTGTTTTGCTCTCAAATCGACAACTATTGGAATGGTTCCCACAATATCAATTACGGCAAAAAGCACCATACTAACAGTAATTATTTCTTTAAAATCCAGTTGCATAATTTCTCTATTTATAGGGCAAAAGTAGTATATTCTAAGAGGTTAACTATGAATTTAAGGTTATTATTTGGAAAAGCATATCTAGTGCGGCTGTTGATATCACTTATTTTAAATCAAATTGTTTTAGTTTTAGTTTAACTATTCGTAAACTAAAAAACTAAAAATTAGTTTCTGAATTTCAGATTTGCAAAGTATCTTTGCAAAATGTTTCAACTAGGAAAAACCATCATATCGGAAGATATTCTCGAAAAAGAATTTGTTTGTAATTTATCGGCTTGCAAAGGCGCGTGTTGTGTCGATGG
>CAIOTL010000204.1 GCA_903861155.1 uncultured Bacteroidota bacterium | reverse complement strand
CTTTTGGATCATATTTACATCAAATTCCCGCAAATCACTTCGCTACAATATGTGGTCAACAACAAGGCCAACGATACTCTGTACGATCAAAAAATTAAACTGTATAAAGGAAGAGATTTCATCCTGGAAGAAATGGAAGGTTTGAAATTCAGCATCAATGCCAAGTCTTTTTACCAAACCAACTCCGACCAAGCCTACGAATTATATAAAATTACCCGTGATTTTGCCGGATTGACAGGTAATGAAATTGTGTATGATTTATACACCGGAACGGGAACAATTGCCCAATTTGTTTCGAAAAACGCCAAGAAAGTAATCGGCGTCGAAAGCGTTCCTGAAGCCATTGTTGACGCGAAAGCCAATGCCCAGCGCAACAATATCAACAATTGCGAGTTCTATGTGGGGGATATGAAAGTGGTTTTCAACGAAAGTTTTATTGCCCAACACGGCAAACCCGACGTGATAATTACCGATCCGCCACGTGACGGAATGCACAAGGACGTGATTGAACAAATTATAAAAATCGAACCTGCAAAGATCGTGTATGTGAGTTGCAACTCGGCGACACAAGCGCGAGATTTGGCTTTGTTGGACGAAAAATACAAGGTGACTCGTGTGCGTCCAGTGGATATGTTTCCACAAACGCATCACGTAGAAAATGTTGTACTTTTGGAAAAAAGATAACACTATTTTGAATTCTTAATTTTAAATGAAAAAAATACTTATAATATCATTTTTGCTTCTGTCTATTTTCTCTTTCTCCGGTTGTGAGAAAGATGATATTTGCGATGCCAATACTCCCACGACTCCCCGACTGATTATCACATTTTATGACAT
Organism: uncultured Bacteroidota bacterium; assembly: GCA_903861155.1. Taxonomy (GTDB): domain Bacteria; phylum Bacteroidota; class Bacteroidia; order Flavobacteriales; family Flavobacteriaceae; genus Flavobacterium. The sequence goes on along the minus strand of CAIOTL010000204.1, from coordinate 17,750 downwards.
TACCAATCCTTCGGTTTTGAAAGATGTGACCAATATGAAAGTCATTGGAGAGGGAATGACCAACGGAATCGTTTTTAGCACAACAACTGACGGCTCTCAATATCTGACCAATGGGAGCACGGTTTCTATCCCGTTAAAAACCGATGCGGATGCAACAACCTACCATTTTATCCTTAATTATGGCAATGCAAATACTTCCTTAGTAAACGAAGACAAAATCACGTTCAATTATAGCCGGCAAGTTCTGTTTGTATCAAGAGCTTGTGGCTACAAAACAGTTTTCACTTTCGATCTAAGCAATCCTTTTACGCAAACCGCAGTGCCATCCACCAGCCCAAAATGGATGCAATATGTTTCGGTCCAAACAAATAATATAGTCAACGAAAATGAAACACACATTAAAGTATTTTTTTAGTTTTTGTCTCCTGATGTCTTTATTTTTGGTTCAGGCACAAGACGCTGACTCAACTAAAGCTTTGGACGAAAAAAAGAAAATTGAAGGAGTAATTCCAGAATCTCCAAAGCAGGCAACGGCAAAACCTAGTGCAGCCCCGAAAAAAGACACCATTTCACCTCCGAAAATGGATCGTTACGGCGTGCGCGTGGGTGTCGATTTGTATAAATTGACACGAGGCTTATATGACAAAAATTATAATGGAATGGAGTTGGTTGGAGATTACCGTTTGACGAAAAAATATTTTTTAGCTGCCGAAATCGGAAACGAAAATAAAACTACCGAAGATGCCCGATTGAATACCACCGCCCAAGGTTCCTATTTAAAAGTAGGCTTTGATTATAATGGGTACGAAAACTGGCTGAATATGGAAAACATAATTTCAGTTGGATTGCGATATGGCGTGAGTACTTCTAGTCAGCAACTGAACACTTACAAAATTTACAATCCCAATCCGTATTGGGGAGAAACGCCGTGGTTAACTTCTGTAGAAAAGTTCAACGGTTTAACGGCCAGCTGGATCGAAGTGGTGGCAGGAATAAAAGTAAAAGTAATCAACAATATCTTTGTAGGCTTCAGTCTTCAAGTGAAAACGCTAGTCTCCAACCATAAACCTGCCAATTTTGACAACCTTTATATACCAGGATTTAACAGAACTTATAACGGTAGTTTTGGTGCAGGATTTAACTATACGGTTACCTATTTTCTTCCTATTTACAAGAAGAAAGCGACTCCGAAAAAAGAGAATAAAAAATAATTATGAAATATCCTTGATTCCTTTTATAAACAACCAAGACATAAATAGTTTTTCGCCGTCCTTAGTTTTCACCGCCTGAAATTTTGGAGATAAAATGGTGCCTACCACAAATGCAGTAAATGGAACCCATAAACCAGTTAAATGGGTATATTTTGCTGCCAAAAATTGAATTGAGATAAATAATATTGCAAAACAACCCAATTGGTATAGAAATGCGCGCACTTGTAATTTAGTCATATTTTAGGGTTTAAGTTTGTGGTATTGTTTTTTTGTAGTCTGAACACGATTACTGAACACTGCCGTCTGTAACCTGAAACTTTGTTCTTTTGCTCCCTTCATACATTTCGTATTTCACTAATCGGGCTTCGATGCTGGCGTTGAAAAGTTTGATTTTTCGGGAAGGTTTTAACCCAACAAATTTCAAAGCTTCGAGATTTCCAGTGATGAACCAGGCGTTTGTTCCCGGATAATTTTTCTTCAAAGTGTCGCCAATATTCTTATAGAATTCTTCCATATGAATGTCCAATCGCTCATCATAAGGTGGATTAAAAACCATATGTAATTTTCCTTCAGAAGTTTTCTCGGTGTCGAAAAAATTGCGTTCTTCGATGGTAATGTATTCGTCTAAATTGGCGTTTTTGATGTTGTCTTTGGCTTTCATTACGGCACTTGGTGCTTTGTCGTAACCTTTTATTGTATAATGAAATTCCCGAACTCTTTTCATCAAAGATTCCATAATCGATTCGAATAAATCATTGTCCCAATCATTCCATTTTTCGAAAGCAAATTCTTTACGGTTGATGTTTGCCGGAATATTACAAGCTATCATGGCGGCTTCAGCCAAAAAAGTTCCAGAACCACACATTGGATCCAAGAAATCGCCTTGACCATCCCAACCCGAAAGCAACAATATTCCTGCTGCCAAAACTTCGTTGATAGGCGCAATATTCGTAGCTGTTCTATATCCTCTTTGGTGCAAAGAATTTCCAGAAGTATCTAATGCTACCGAAACTTGATCTTTGTCAATATGAATATTTATTCTTAAATCAGGATGGATTTTTTCAATACTCGGACGTTGTCCCGTTCTTTCGCGGAATTGGTCCACGATGGCATCTTTACATTTTTGGGAAACAAATTCCGAATGATTAAAATACTCCGAATGCACGGTCGCATCAATCACAAAAGTTTGATTGGCACTGATAAATTTCGACCAGTTTACACCAGAAATTCCTTTATATAATGCATTTTCGTCTCTTGCTTTGAAGAAATAAATAGGTTTCAATATTTTCAAAGCGGTTCTTAAAGCCAAGTTTGCTTTGTACATAAAGCCCTTGTCTCCTTTAAAACTCACCATTCTCACGCCGGGCTCCACATCTTGTGCTCCCAGCATTTTCAATTCGTTTGCCAGTATTTCCTCAAAACCAAAAAAGGTTTTGGCAATCATTCTAAAATTATTTTCCATTGTAAAATCAAGTATTCGGTGCAAAAATACACTAAATTTGCAGGAATTGAATTAATAGAAAAAGAATAAATGCCGAATTCACTAAAACCCAAGACCCAAGACCCAAAACCAAAAACAAAAACTTGGTTCGCCTCTTGGTTTGACACTCCTTATTATCACATCCTATATAAAGAACGAAATTACAGAGAAGCCCAGGTTTTTATGGACAATCTGACGCACTACCTCAACCTTCCCGAGAAAGCCAAAGTGCTGGATTTGGCTTGTGGTAAAGGCCGTCATTCCATTTATCTGAACCAGTTGGGCTATGAAGTGGTTGGTGCTGATTTGTCTGAAAACAGTATTGCTGAGGCCAATAAAAACCAAAATGAAACCCTGCATTTCCAAATTCACGATATGCGTGAAACTTTCGAAGATAAATTTGATGCCATATTTAATTTGTTTACCAGCTTTGGTTATTTTGAAAATGACGAAGATAATCTGACGACTTTAAAGGCGATGAAAGAAAGCTTAACCGAATATGGTTTTGCCGTAATCGACTTTATGAACGTGAATCAAGTCGTGAACAATTTGGTCGCCGAAGAAGTGAAAACCGTTGAAAAAATCGACTTTCACATCAAGCGATACATAAGCGACGGTCATATTTATAAGGAAATTGATTTTGAAGACCAAGGCCAGAAATTCCATTTCACCGAAAAAGTAAAAGCCTTAACGCTCCAAGATTTTGAAGAATTAATGGAAGAAGCTGGGATTTATCTTTTGGATATTTTCGGAGATTATAAATTGAAAAAATTCCATAAAACCGATAGCGAACGATTAATTATGATTTTTAAATAATGAATTACCTTTTACCATTATTTTCAGTACTAATTGGGTACATCATCGCTTTGTTTTTGAAACCCGAAAACAAAACCAATCATAAATTACTGTTGGCTTTCAGCGGTTCGTTTTTATTGTCGTTAACCATGATGCACTTGTTACCGGATGTTTACAAAAACGACAATCCTAACATTGGACTTTTTATAATGGCGGGGATTTTATTCCAGATTATATTGGAATTTTTCTCTAAAGGTGCTGAACATGGACATGTTCACGGTCACGATAAAATGGAACAAATGCCTTGGTTGCTTTTTATCAGCCTTTGTATTCACGCCTTTTTAGAAGGATTTCCAGTAAGTCACCATCACAATTTAGCCGTGGGAATTGCTATTCATCATTTGCCCATCGCCATCATTCTGACTACCTTCTTTATCAATTCAAGTCTGGACAAAAAAGCCATTTTTGCTTTTATGATTACTTTCGCCATTATGACTCCGCTAGGAACCATATTGTCAAATTATTTACCCGTATTGAATGACTATTACACCGAAATTACAGCCGTTGTCATTGGGATATTGTTTCATATTTCGTCTACCATCATTTTCGAAAGTAGTGAAGGACACAAATTTAATATCGCTAAGGTTTCGATGATATTAATTGGGATTGTATTAGCATATTTTATTTAGCCTAATAAATAAAACCTTTGTAACTTTGATTTCATATTTTAGAACATAAAAAATGACCTTCATAAAAACCACTGAACAATCCTCGAAATACGAACATTTAGAAACGATGTCGGTTTCCGAATTGCTTTCCAATATCAATCAAGAAGATAAAACCGTTCCGCTTGCCGTAGAAAAAGCCTTGCCTCAAATAGAAACTTTGGTCAACCAAATCGTTGCCAAAATGAAATTGGGTGGGCGATTATTCTACATTGGCGCTGGAACTTCGGGACGTATAGGCGTAGTGGATGCTTCGGAATGTCCGCCAACATTTGGAGTTCCTTTCGACTTAGTCAACGGAATAATTGCAGGTGGAGATAAAGCCATTCGCAGAGCAGTAGAAAATGCTGAAGATGATGCCAACCAAGCTTGGATTGATTTACAAGAAAACAAAATCAACAAAAATGATGTGGTTATTGGTATTGCCGCTTCGGGCACAACACCTTATGTGATTGGCGGTTTAAAAGCATGTAACGATAAAAATATTATCACCGGGAGTATTTCTTGCAATGCCGAAAGTCCGCTTTCGAAAACAGCAAAATTCCCAATCGATGTTGTCGTAGGTCCCGAATTTGTAACGGGGAGCTCCAGAATGAAAGCCGGAACAGCTCAAAAATTAGTGCTCAATATGATTTCGACAGCCACCTTGATTCAATTGGGGAAAGTGAAAGGAAACAAAATGGTCGATATGCAATTGAGCAATAGCAAACTTGTGGATCGCGGCGTAAAAATGATAATAGGAGAAATTTCTGTTTCCTATGAAGAAGCTGCAAAACTGCTCGAAAAATACGGAAGTGTGCGTAAAGCAGTTGATAATTACAAAAATAAACAACGATGATTCATCATATAGTAATGTGGAAATTAAAGGACTTTGCAGAAGGCAAAAGCAAGGCCGAAAATGCAATCATTCTAAAAAAAAAACTTGAAGGTTTAAAAAATGATATTTCTGAAATAGTTGAAATACGACTAGGATTAAATATTGAAAGTGAATATTCAAACTTTGATGCTGTTTTACATACCTATTTTGAATCTTTTGAGACATTAGAAAAATACCAAAATCATCCAAAACATAATAGTGTTGCGGAATGGATTGGCAAAATTAGAGATTTGAGATATTGCGTAGATTATGAATTTTAATTATTAAATTATGGCAACTAACAAAGACCTTTTATCCAAAGGAATTAAATATTTATCAGGTGCCCTGCCATTGCTTTTTATTGGTCCGTCATTGATTCACAATGCTTTTATCAACAAGCAAAATAACTGGCATTATTTGGTTTTATCAATTGGAATTATTGTTTGTGCAGTAGCTATTTATTTGATGATTTTGGGATTAAAAACAATGATGCGAAGCTTATTTAACGATTAATGGAAAACCTACTACACACCAATAAGAATTTCGAAAAAGAAACTTACGTCGATAAAAAAGTTAACTATCAAGAATTTGAAGATTGCGTATTCAAGAATTGTGATTTCTCGAATAGCGATTTTTCTAATAATACTTTTATGGATTGCGAATTCATCGATTGCAATTTATCGATGACGCAATTAGCGGGAACAAGTCTGAAAACGGTACATTTCAAGGATTGCAAATTGCTTGGTATCCAATTTCATACTTGTGTCGATTTCTTATTTGGAGTGAGTTTTCAGGATTGCGTTTTAGATTATTCTTCTTTTGCCAATAAAAAAATGCCGAAAACAAAGTTTAATTCCTGTTCGATGAAAGAAGTTTCCTTTATTGGAACGAATCTCACCTATTCGATTTTCGAGAATTGCAATTTAGATAAAGCTATTTTCAATGACACCCAATTGGCAGGAGTCGATTTCACCACTGCCCATAATTTCAAAATTGATCCAGAATCCAATCCTATGAAAAAAGCCAAGTTTACGACCCAAGGAATTGTCGGACTTTTGGATAAATATGACATTAAAATTGAGTAACTAATCCGATCGCTTAATAAATTATTACTTTGTACTTCTCAATGAAAAAAAATGAAAAAAACAACCTTCCTCCTCCTAATCCTATTACTAATTTCCTGTTACAATGCGGATCATAACTGCAAAGATTTTAAAACCGGGAAATTTAAATTTGAGATTAAAATCAACGGTGTTAAAAAAACAACATTTTTTGAACGCAACGGCAAGATTGAAATTGAAACTTTTGAAGGCAAAACCGACACTTCGAGCATTCGTTGGGTGAGCGATTGCGAGTATATTTTGCAGAAAATTCACCCAAAGAATAGGGCAGAAAAAAATGCAATTGATATGAAAATTTTGACCACTACAAAAAATTCCTATACTTTTGAATTTGGAATTGTTGGAAAAGACGAGAAACAACGCGGAACTGTTGAGAAAATTTTAGATTGAAGAATTTAGATTTTAGATTTCGAGAACTTATAAATAACTGATAACAGATTGCTTTGCTTCGTACCTCGCAACTCCTCGTAATGACATTGATAACCCTTAAATCATAACTCTGAAAAATGGAAGCATTTTTAAGTCCAGATGCCTGGATTGCCTTGTTAACACTGACGTTTCTGGAAATCGTGTTAGGAATCGACAACATCATTTTTATATCGATTGCCACAGGAAAATTGCCGGCTGAACAACGAAAAAAAGCCACTAAAGTCGGCATGTTCTTGGCTATGTTTATGAGAATTGGGCTTCTTTTGGGGATTTCCTATCTCATCGCTATGAAAGAACCTTGGTTTTCAATCCATTTCAGTTGGATAACTGCCCAAGTTTCGGGTCAGAGTATTATTTTGCTTCTTGGTGGGTTATTCCTGATTTACAAAAGCACGAAAGAAATTCACGAAAAAGTGGATCTAAAAGGAGAAGAAGAAAAGGAATTGAAAAATTTGGCAACAAAATCCTTTGGAAGCATCATTGTCCAAATCATTTTAATCGATCTAGTTTTCTCTTTCGACAGCATTCTAACCGCCGTGGGAATGACCAATGGAGTTACCGGTGCTTTATATATTATGATTACGGCGGTTGTTATCTCGGTATTGATTATGATGCAATTTGCTGTTCCTGTTGGGTATTTTGTCAACAAAAACCCTTCCATCCAGATTCTGGGATTGTCCTTTTTAATCTTGATTGGATTTATGTTACTTACCGAAAGTGCACATTTATCGAATGCTTTAATCTTTGGAAATCCCGTCACTCCGGTACCAAAAGGCTATTTGTATTTTGCGATTTCCTTCTCGCTTTTAGTGGAAATTTTGAATATGAAAATGGCGAAGAAAAAGAAGTAAAGAATAACAACAAAGTATGTCAAAAAAACAAAGGTCTCAATGTAACTATTCTACTTTGAGACCTTTTGCTTTAAACCTTTCTCACTTTATGGTGAATTAAAACAATGGGATTTGTCCGTCTTCATTCGGCTGAATGTCCTCAAACTCTCCATCGGTTGGAGTACCAACTTCCGTCTCGCCCTGAACTTCTAATTCTTCAGGAACCACTTCTTCTGGTTCTTTATAAGGCAATGGTTCGAGTAAATTAACTTGTTTTAATTTGTCAGTGGTCAATTGATTTCCCAATGCTTTGAAGCCTTTTATGGAGATGAAACTCTCAATATCTACCGTTTGATTTTCTTTTTGCACTCCTTTCACTTTAGTGAAAACCAATTCGGCCATCGGGCGATAATCGGTGGAAACGATTTCCAATTGTGATTTGAGATGTTCCGTAATAAATATTTCTTCTTTTCCTTCAGATTCCACCAAAAAGCGTTTTACGTAATAGCGTTCTTTTTCACCATCATAATAAATGGCAGAAACAGGTTTTTTAGGATGCCATTTTTCCAAAACCACCATATCTTCATCAAAATGTGTGGATAATTCCGGTGTGATGACTTTCAATTTTCCGGTTTGTGAAATCACCAAAATCTTGTCATTGGGTCTGAATTCTCCCAGTAATTCGCCTCTTGCATCCACATTCAATCTCTGAACGGTATCGTCAAACCAAATTTTTCGTGGCTTCAAGGTCGATATTCCTTTTTCCTTAATTTCAATTTTCTTGATGGGATATTTGGTAACCAAATTGCCTTTGGAAGCACGTCCTTTTATGGCAATATCCGCAAAATCTAAATCCCATTTCAGTTTTTTAATACTTCCAATTTGACGCAATAAAATAGTAATCACTTCGGCTTCCCCATTTGGATTATGAGTAAAATATAAAACCTGTGAACCTTTGGTTTCATTAGTTAAATCGTATAATTTATCGCGAGTAACTCCCGACACATTGAAACGTTTGATGTAAGCTGGTCCCGATTTGCCGTCACGATAAATCATATTATAAATCGTACGCTTGTCGCTTTTGTCAAAAATGGCAATGTGAATGATATCTTTTCCAACGAATTTCTTTTCATCAACCTTACAAATCATCATATTTCCGTCTCGAAGAAAAACAATTACATCATCAATATCAGAACAATCCGTAACGTATTCGTCTTTCTTTAATCCGGTTCCAATGAAGCCTTCTTCCCTATTTACATAGAGTTTCGTGTTTCTCAAAGCTACTTTTGTCGCCTCGATATTATCGAAACTGCGCAATTCGGTCAGGCGTTCGCGACCTTTTCCGTATTTCTCTTTTAAACGTGTGAAATAAGTGATTGCAAAATCGACTAGATTGTCCAAATGATGTTGCACTTCTTTCATTTCGTCTTCCAATTTTGCAATAAAATCATCCGCTTTATCCGAATCGAAACGCGTAATACGTATCATTGGAATTTGCGTTAATTTTTGCAAATCATCATCTTCAATTTCCCTGACGAATGATTTTTTGAAAGGCTCAAATCGGTCGTACATATAAACATACAAAGATTCTCTATCAGAATACAACTTGAAATCAATATACATTTCTTCACGAATGAATATTTTTTCCAAAGTCGAAAAATGCCATTTATTTTTAAGTTCTTCTAATTGAATTTCTAATTCTGCTTTCAGCAATTGAACTGTTCTTTCAGTAGAAATTTTCAACATATGAGAAACCCCTACAAACAAAGGTTTGTTGTCTTCAATTACACAACCTAAAGGAGCCACCGAAGTTTCACAAGCTGTAAAAGCAAACAACGCATCAATAGTTTTGTCAGGTGAAACTCCTGGGAAAAGATGAATTAAAATCTCAACATCGGCAGCGGTATTGTCCTCGATTTTCTTGATTTTGATTTTCCCTTTTTCATTGGCTTTCAAAATACTGTCAATCAAAGTCGTCGTATTGGTCGAAAACGGAATTTGGGTGATCACCAAAGTATTTTTGTCCAATTGGGCAATTTTGGCACGAACCCGAACACGTCCGCCACGCATTCCATCATTATAATTGGAAACATCCGCAATTCCTGCTGTTTGAAAATCAGGAAAAAGTGTAAAAGGCTTTCCCTTCAATATTTTTATGGAAGCATCAATCAATTCATTAAAATTATGGGGAAGCACTTTCGTGGAAAGCCCCACAGCAATCCCTTCGGCACCTTGTGCCAAAAGCAATGGAAATTTTACGGGAAGATTATTGGGTTCGGCACGACGACCATCATAGGAAACGCCCCAATCGGTAATTTTTGGAGAATACAACACTTCCAAAGCGAATTTCGACAAACGCGCTTCAATGTAACGAGAAGCCGCAGCGCTATCGCCGGTGAGGATATTTCCCCAGTTTCCCTGGCAATCAATCAGTAATTCTTTCTGGCCAATTTGTACCATCGCATCACCAATACTCTGATCTCCGTGTGGATGGTATTGCATGGTGTGCCCAACAACATTCGCCACTTTATTGTAACGACCATCATCCAATTCCTTAAGCGAGTGCATAATTCGGCGCTGAACCGGTTTAAAACCGTCCTCGATGGCAGGAACAGCGCGTTCCAAAATTACATACGAAGCATAATCCAAAAACCAATCTTTGTACATTCCTGTAACCTTGGTAATGGTATCGCCTCCTTCGTCATTATTTTCGTAAAAATGCTGCCCTCCGGAAGTTATTATATCTTCGAATCCTTCTTCGCTCGTTGACTCGTTTAACGCTTCGTTATTTTCGTCTTCGTTTGGGATAATGTTATCTTCGTCTTCGTCTTTCATTTATTTTTTGTAAAATACTTTTCCAACCCTGTTGATATGTTCCTTTAAACTTTCTGAATTTAATTGATTGTAAATTGTAATATCAAACAAATATGGAATGTAACTATCGTCTATTTCATCTTGTATTTTCATTAAATCTTCATTTTCAATGTCTCCAATTATTGTCAAATCAATATCAGAACCTTCTCTATAATTCCCTTTTGCTCTTGAAACATAAAGAATTACCTCCTCAATATTTTTATATTTATTGAAAATTTGGTTTAATTCATTTATTGTATTTTGGGCAATTCCGAACATCTATTTTTTTAACATTGTTGATTTGTAGTTTTCAAATTCTTGCATATAATTGGTAAAAATTATTTCAACTGTTTTTATCATTTCATCTTCGTCATAAGTATGCGACATCAGATTTCTTGATTTTATCATTTCCATCCAAATTTCACCATTATCAATTAACTTTATGTTAAAGGCTAACCGAACTGCATTTTTACTTCCATAAATTTCATCATAACCTTGATATTCCAAGAAATCTTTCATCACTTTCCAAGAAAGTTCTTGAGTTACTTCAAAAGCTTGAATTACCCCTTGATTTTCTAATCTCGTTAATGTTCTCACCTTAAATATCTCGAAAGCCTCTTTTAAGCCTTCATAGGCTCCAATAAAATGTTCAAACCTTTGTTTCCAACGGATGTCTTGATTTTCCATAGTTTTCAGTTTAACTCGCCTCAATCGTATCTAATTCCACTTTCAAATTCTTGATGATAAATTCTTGCCGATCCGGCGTATTTTTCCCCATATAGAAAGACAATAATTGCTCCACCGAAGTGTTCTTATCCATCATAATCGGATCTAACCGAATGGTTTCGCCAATGAAATTCTTGAATTCGTCTGGCGATATTTCTCCTAGTCCTTTAAATCGGGTTATTTCAGGTTTTGGTTTTAATTTTTCTATGGCTGCTCTTCTTTCTTCTTCGGAATAGCAATAGATAGTTTCTTTCTTGTTTCGAACCCTGAAAAGTGGCGTTTGCAAAATATACAAATGTCCTTCCTTGATTAATTCCGGAAAGAATTGCAGGAAGAAAGTAATCAACAACAATCGAATGTGCATTCCGTCGACATCGGCATCGGTCGCGATTACGATGTTGTTGTATCGCAGGTTTTCCATATCGTCTTCAATGTCCAAAGCCGCCTGCAAGAGGTTGAATTCCTCGTTTTCATATACAATTTTCTTGCTCATTCCATACGAATTCAAAGGCTTTCCACGCAAACTAAAAACCGCTTGCGTATTTACGTCACGCGATTTCGTGATGGATCCCGAAGCTGAATCCCCCTCGGTGATGAAAAGCGTGCTTTCGAGATTTCTTGGGTTTTTCGTATCGGTAAGATGCGCTCTACAATCCCGAAGTTTCTTGTTGTGAAGATTTGATTTTTTGGCTCGGTCTTTCGCCAATTTCCGAATGCCAGACAATTCTTTACGTTCCCGTTCGGCTTGCATAATTTTGCGCAAAAGCGCATCGGAAGTTGCTGGGTTTTTATGCAAATAACTGTCTAGTTTGTTTTTCACAAAATCATTGACAAAAGTACGAACAGATGGCATTCCTGGTTCTGAACCCATATCGGTCGAACCTAATTTGGTTTTGGTTTGCGACTCAAAAACAGGCTCCATCACCTTGATGCTTATCGCAGTCACAATTGATTTTCGTACATCCGAAGCTTCGAAAGGCTTGTTGTAAAACTCTCTAATGGTTTTTACAATAGCTTCGCGATAGGCTGCCAAATGCGTTCCTCCCTGAGTGGTATTTTGTCCGTTTACGAAAGAATGATATTCCTCGCTGTACTGCGTTTTACTGTGTGTTAAGGCAATTTCGATATCACCTTCTTTTAAATGTATGATTGGATATTCTAAATCCTCCACATTGATGGTTTCTTCTAATAAATCTTTCAATCCATTTTCAGAAAAATATTTTTCTCCGTTGAATAAAATAGTCAAACCATTGTTGAGATAACAATAGTTTTTGAGCATTTTGATTACATATTCATAACGGTATTTGTAATTTTTGAAAATCGCTTCGTCCGGAACAAAAGTAACTTTGGTTCCTTTTCTTTTGGTTGTTTCAACAATATCTTCGTCAAGAACCAAATTTCCACCTGAGAATTCAGCGGCTTTTTGCTTGTCATCCCGAACGGATTCCACACGAAAATAATTGGACAAAGCATTCACCGCTTTTGTACCAACACCATTTAAACCAACCGATTTTTTGAAAGCCAAGGAATCATATTTTCCACCAGTATTCATTTTGGACACTACGTCAATGACTTTTCCAAGTGGAATTCCACGACCGTAATCGCGAACGGATACTGTTTTGTCTTTGATAGTTACCTCAATGGTTTTGCCAGCTCCCATCACGAATTCGTCGATGCAGTTGTCGAGAACTTCCTTGAGAAGAATGTAAATACCATCGTCCGGAGAAGAACCTTCACCGAGTTTTCCAATGTACATTCCGGGACGCATACGGATGTGTTCTTTCCAGTCTAGTGACCGAATATTGTCTTCGGTATATTGATTTTGATCGGACATTTTAAATTGTATCGAATTTAATTACGTTCCGTTCGGTCAATGCTTTCGCATAAACCTAGGGTGTGCTAATATAGGGAATGTCAACCCATTTTAAAAGAGGAAATCGTCAAAGTTATTAAGAATGATATTGACAGTGGATTTTTGATTTTTGATTTCGGATTTTTGATTTCGGATTTCAGAATTATCTTAAAAGTTGCAATTGCTCTTCCGTTAACATAAAGAGTCATATTTCTACCATCTTTTTTATGATAAATAATATCAAAAACCAATATATTATTTTCATCCGTAATAGAATTTATCTGGGTAGAAACATCATATTTATTAGTATATGACAAGTTTTCATATCGAGAAAGGTTTTTGATTTTGAATATAATTTTTTGCTTATCTATAGCTTCAATAATACCTGTTGTAGGTTCCAAAATTTCATAATTTTCATCGATATATTCATCAAATAAAAGAGGTGCTTTCAAAAAAACTGACTCATCTATACTTTGATTTAACCATACACCAGAAGAAGGTAAATGTTTAGTAAAAAATATTTGGGGAGCTGTATCAAAATAAAGCGGATTAAACTCTTTAAACCATAAATTCTGCTTATTAGCAATATATCCAGCTCCCCAAGTAACATCTATTAATCTCCATATTCCATCAATCATTACTGAATTCCAAGAATGATTAATAATTGGCTTTTTCCGTCCAATGTCATTTGAGGTAATTTTAGCCATACCCACTATTACATCTGATTTTAAACCTACCAAAGTTGCCAAATGATTAAATAAAAGTGAATATCCACTACAAATAGCAAGTTGCTTTTTAAAAACTTCCTTTATAGTTCTATTTTTAATTTCCTGAAGCTTTAAATCTTTCTCTAATTGAGTTTTAAATGTGATTGATTTTATAGGTTTTGGATTTAGAAAAGTTTTAACATCATAAGATATATTCAAAGCCATCCAAGTAAAAATAGCTCTAGACTTATCATATTCAGAAGCAAAATCCTTTTGAATTTGATCTGCCAGCTGTTTTGGAGTTTCAAAATGTTTTGGATATTTTAAAACAATACTATCAACTGAATTGTATTTCTGGGAATAAGCCCAAGTTGAAAATAATAAATTAAGAAAAAGGAATGTATAAAATATATTTTTCGGCTTCATTAATTAAGGTTCTAAATAAAAATTCTTAACAATTTCTCTTAATTTCATATCCAATTCCACATTAGAAATTCTCCTTTTTTCAACATCAAAATTATCGTTGAAACTAGGCAGCGAAAATGTGGCTATTATAATTGCCCCAAAACGGGGAAACGCATTTTTAGCAATCTCTAAAACTGTCGCTCCACCTCTAGCGCCTGGCGAAGTAGCCATAAGCAACATTGGTTTTTCCTGAAAAATTTTTCCACTAATTCTAGAGCACCAATCGAAAATATTTTTGAAAGCTACTGAATAATTCCCGTTATTTTCGGCTAAAGAAACCACCAAAATATCGGCTGTTGAAATTTTCTCGAGAAAGGCTTTCACCAAAGGATGCTGACCGATTTCCTTTTCGATATCCACAGTGAATAATGGCATTTGAAAATCGTTTAAATCCAGCACTTCCACTTCCGCATTTTCAAAAAGACTGGCTGCATAAGTAGCTAATTTTTTATTGATGGAGTTTTTACTTGGACTACCCCCAAAAGCGATGATTTTCATGATGGTTTGTTTTTTTTTTAAAAGTAATAAAAATTGGAACACAAATTTTAAAATAAAAAAACTGCCCAATTTCTTGAACAGTTTTGTCTATTATCTATAAGTCTATTATCTCTTGTCTTACTTATACATTGAACCTAAAGTGCATCACGTCGCCATCTTTTACAATATATTCTTTTCCTTCGACCTTGAATTTTCCAGCCTCTTTACATTTGGCTTCCGAACCATAATGAACGAAATCTTCATACGAAATCACTTCAGCACGGATAAATCCTTTTTCGAAATCAGTATGAATCACTCCTGCAGCTTGTGGCGCAGTTGAACCTACGTTGATGGTCCAGGCACGAACTTCTTTGACACCTGCGGTGAAATAGGTTTGTTGTTTCAATAATTTATAAGCTGCACGAATCAAAACTGATGCGCCAGGTTCTTGTAAACCTAAATCTTCCAAGAACATTTTGCGCTCTTCGAATGTCTCTAACTCGGTAATATCGGCTTCTGTTCCAACAGCTAAAACGATAACCTCAGCGTTTTCGTCTTTTACCAATTCCCGAACCTGATCCACATAAGCGTTTCCGTTTACAGCAGAACCTTCATCTACGTTACAAACGTACAATACTGGTTTTGAAGTAATCAATTGGAAATTTTCGAATAATTCTTCTTCTTCATATCCTTTTGGGATAACTGTTCTGACTGATTTTGCCTGAAGTAAGGTTTCCCGAATTCTGTTCAACAATCCCTCCTCTAGTTGCGCTTCTTTGTTTCCGGTTTTGGCGGCACGGCGTACTTTTTCGAGGCGTTTTTCAACGGTTTCCAAATCTTTTAGTTGCAACTCAATATCGATAGTTTCTTTGTCACGAATTGGATTGATATTTCCGTCAACATGAATGATATTATCATTGTCAAAACAACGCAAAACGTGAATAATGGCGTTACATTCTCTAATATTCCCAAGAAATTGATTGCCTAAACCTTCGCCTTTACTGGCTCCTTTGACCAACCCTGCAATGTCTACAATATCCACAGTTGCAGTTTGAACGCGGACTGGTTTTACTAATTCCTCTAATTTTTCCAACCTTGGATCTGGAACATTTACTACTCCAATATTAGGTTCTATGGTACAAAACGGAAAGTTAGCACTTTGCGCTTTGGCATTAGATAGACAATTGAATAATGTTGATTTTCCAACATTGGGTAACCCTACAATTCCTGCTTTCATATATAATTTGGTTTACAAACAGCCATTTTCGCTATAAGTTTTAGTAATTCTTTACAATTTTGCAAATATAATATTTATTAAACCTAGAAAACAAAAAACATCCTATTAAAGCAAGATTATGAAAAATAAAGAAACCTAAATTAATATTGTTAAATTATACCAATCTAAAACGATAATATGATAAAACTATTGAATATTATAACCAAAAAATAACAAAGTGCCGAATTATTGTTATATTGCAACTGATTTATAACCAAATAAAAACCAAAATCAATTTATTATGAAAAAAATTATGTTAATGCTTTTATTACTGCTGAACGTCAGTTTACTTTTTGCACAAAAAGAGATTTCTGGCGTAGTAAAAGATAATTCTGGGGCTTCTTTACCTGGTGTAAACATTAGAGAAAAAGGAACAACAAACGGTGTTGCTACTGACATTGACGGAACCTATAAAATAAAAGTGAAAGAAGGAGCAACTTTAGTAATTAGCTCTGTCGGCTTTTTAGAGGTAGAAAAAAAAGTAGGTAATTCAAATAAAATCGATGTTGTTTTATCTTCTGGCGGACAAGAATTAAAAGAAATTCAAATTGTAGGATCTAGAAATACCAAAAGAACCGTTGTAAACTCAGCAGTTCCTATTGATATTATTAGCATGAAAGAGCTAACAACACAAAGTGGTAAAATTGAAATTAATCAATTACTGCAATATGTTGCTCCTTCCTTTAATGCCAACAAACAATCAGGTTCAGACGGAGCCGATCACGTAGATCCAGCTTCTTTGAGAGGAATGGGACCGGATCAAACTTTGGTTTTGATTAATGGAAAAAGAAGACATCAATCATCACTTGTAACACTTTACGGAACGCGTGGTAGAGGAAATACAGGAACCGATTTGAATGCAATTCCAGCTTCGGCAATCAAAAGAATCGAGATTTTGAGAGATGGTGCAGCAGCCCAATATGGTTCGGATGCAATTGCAGGGGTAATCAACATTGTATTAAATGATAATGTTAATGAATTAACTGGAGCAATTACTTACGGTGCTTTTAACACGAATGCGCAAGGAAATTTCCTTCCCGGAACAGCTAATACTAAAAACTTTAGATTAGATGAAAATGGTAATGGTAATTCTTACGGAAGAAATAAAGCTCTTGACGGAAATACCGTAAAAGTGGGTGCTAATTATGGCGTTGCCCTGGGTAAAGACGGAGGTTTTGTTAATTTTACTACGGAGTTTTTTACTAAAGAGAAAGTACTTCGTCCTGGTGCTGACTACAGAAAAGGTTTTGGAGAAGCATCTATGGATAGTTTTAATTTTACTGCCAATATGGAACTTCCGGTTTCTGAAAAAACTAAAATTTATGCTTTTGCCGGTAAAAATTATAGAGATACGGATGCCTACGCTTTTACAAGAAATAGTGGTGGTGCAAATGTCGTTGAATCTGTTTATCCTGGAGGATATACGCCAAGAATCACTTCTATCATCAATGATAACAATATGACTGCAGGTATAAAAACGACAACTGATAGCGGTTGGAAAGTGGATATTAGTAATACCTATGGTAAAAACCTTTTTCACTATACCATCAAAGGAACTGAGAATCCTTCTTTATTAGATGCTTCTCCAACACAATTTGATGCTGGTGGACATAGTTTATCTCAAAATGTAACAAATTTTGATTTCTCTAAAAATTATGATACGGTATTACAAGGAATGAATATTGCTTTTGGAGCAGAATACAGAATTGAAGAGTACTCTATTTTTGCTGGTCAACAAGGTTCTTATACAACTTATGATGTTAATGGAATTCCTATTACAAATCCTGCAACACAAACTCCTCCTATTGATCCAATTTCAGGTGATGCAAGACCAGGAAGTTCTCAAGGTTTTCCTGGATATAGCCCAAACAATGCTGTTGACAAAAATCGTAGCAACCTTTCGTTATATACTGATACTGAATTCGATATTACAAAAAGCTTTATGGT
>CAIOTL010000203.1 GCA_903861155.1 uncultured Bacteroidota bacterium | reverse complement strand
TATTAAAAATATAGTTCATTATGTTGGCTCCCATTTTTAAAGCTTTCTCACGAACATCGGCAGGATCATTATGTACATCTGGATCTTCCCAACCATCGCCCAGATCGCATTCATAAGTATAAAGTAACACTAATCTATTGTTTATGAAAATCCCGAAAGCTTGGGGACGTTTGCCATCGTGTTCGTGAATTTTTGGCAATCCATTGGAGAATAAATAGGGCTTTTGAAAGATTGGATGGTTAGCAGGAATTTCGACCAAGTCATTGTTTGGAAACAGTTTTTTGATTTCCTTTCTAATATATTGATTCATACCATAATTATCGTCAATATGAAGGAAACCTCCAGAGTACATATAATTTCGTAGATTACTGACATCGGCGTCGCTGAAAACCACGTTCCCGTGACCAGTCATATGAACAAATGGATAAGAAAATAAATCGGGGCTACTGGGTTCTACTAATCCCGGTTTGGCTTTTATCTTGGTATTGATGTTGGCATTGCAATATTTTATCAAATTGGGTAATGAAGTAGGATTTGCATACCAATCGCCGCCTCCGCTGTATTTGACCAAGGCAATTTCTTGGGAAAATGAAGCTACATAAACAAGGAGAAATATATAAAATATTTTTTTCATAATTTTTTAAAACGGCCAACCCTCAAAGGTTTTTAAAACCTTTGAGGGTTAAAAATTATTAATCTTCATTCACAAAAACCACGCTATGGCAAGCCACGATGGCTGCGGTTTCTGTTCGTAATCTCGTGTTTCCTAAAGATACTGGAACATAGTTGTTTTCTAATGCCAATGCAATTTCTTTTTCCGAAAAATCGCCTTCAGGACCAATGAGTAAAGTAACGTTTTCATTTGGTTTCAAAACTGATTTCAACGATTTTTTGTCGGTTTCCTCGCAATGCGCAATCAATAACAAACCTTCATTTTTACATTTTAAGAACTCCTTTAAAGGTATTGCCTCATGCAATTTTGGAAGAAACAACACATTTGATTGTTTCATAGCAGTTAGAATAATTTTATCAAATCTTTCTGTGTTTATCACTTTTCGTTCGGAACGATCACAGATTATGGGCGTGATTTCGTGAACGCCAATTTCGGTTGCTTTTTCCAAAAAACATTCGAAACGATCATTCATTTTCGTTGGTGCAATCACCAAATGCAAATGAAATTTTGAAGGTTCAGCCTTTTCTACTGCAAGGATTTTTACCGTACATTTATTATCCGAGGCCAGCGTGATTTCGGTTTTAAAAAGCAATCCTAAACCATTGGTTACAAAAAGGATATCGGTATCTTTTTTTCGCAATACTTTAACGATGTGTTTGCTTTCTTCTTTGTCAAAAGTAAAGTTCTCGGTGGTTTCGTTGATATTTGGATTATAGAATAATTGCATAATTTAGAATTGAATTCTTGCTTTTGAAACTACGGATGAAGTTTCGAAATTTTTAGATAAAAACTTTTGATAACCTACAATCCCAATCATTGCGGCATTATCGGTGGTGTATTCAAATTTTGGGACGAAGGTTTTCCAGCCGTATTTTTTTTCTGCTTCCGCCAAAGTGTTTCTTATTCCTGAATTGGCCGAAACGCCACCGCCAATTGCAATTTGTTCAATACCAGTTTCCTTTACGGCCATTTTTAATTTGTCCATCAAGATTTCGATGATCGTATATTGGATGGAAGCGCAAATGTCATTCAGATTTTCCTCGACAAAATTGGGGTTTTCTAACTTTTTCTTTTGGATAAAATACAAAATTGCCGTTTTCAAACCAGAAAAACTAAAGTTTAATCCGGGAACTTTTGGTTTTGTGAATGCAAAAGCTTTTGGATTTCCAAGTTTTGCATATTTATCCACCAAAGGGCCTCCAGGATAGGGAAGGCCCAAAATTTTGGCGCTTTTATCGAAAGCTTCCCCCACGGCATCATCGGTAGTTTCTCCGATTATTTCCATATCAAAAAAGTCGTTTACTCTGACAATTTGGGTATGGCCACCTGAAATTGTCAAGGCGATAAATGGAAATGTAGGTTTTTCGTTTCCAACATCGTCTATGAAATGAGCCAAAATATGAGCCTGCATATGGTTTACGGCAATCAGCGGAATCTGCAATGCCAATGCCAATGATTTGGCAAACGAACTTCCCACCAGAAGCGAACCCATCAATCCCGGACCTTGCGTGAAAGCAATTGCCGACAGCTGTTCTTTTTGTATATTTGCCTTACGAAGTGCTGCATCTATGACGGGAACTATGTTTTGTTGATGCGCTCGAGAAGCAAGCTCTGGAACCACGCCACCATATTGGTTGTGAATCAATTGATTGGCAACAACATTAGACAGTACTTTATCGTTATGTAAAACCGCTGCGGCCGTGTCATCACAAGAACTTTCGATAGCAAGAATAAAAACCTCGGAATTTTGCATAAAAAGGCACCAATTTTGAATTATATTTGACAAATTTAAAACATTAATAGGTATCAAAAAATTTAAAAAAATAGTATTTCGTTTTCTACTCGGACTAATCCTATTTATTTTGGTACTTGGCATCGCCCTTTCTACGCCTTTTGTCCAAACAGAAATAGCTCATTATTTTGCGCAAAGTATCAATAAAGACTTTAATACAAATATTGCTATAGATGAAGTTTCGATTTCAATTTTTGGAGGTATTAAACTTAAAAAAGTTCTGATTTTAGATCATCACAAAGACACTCTAATTTATGTGAATAGAATTAAAACTAATTTATTTGGCGGAAAAAAATTGTTAGATGGTGATTTGATTTTTGGTCATATAGCGTTGGATGGTTTATTTTTTAATTTGAAAACCTACAAAAATGAGAAAGAAACCAATATTGATGTTTTTATTAATGCATTTGGTGCCGGAAAGCCCAATGGTAAACATTTTTTGCTTACTGCTAAAACTGCAAAAATAACCAACGGCCATTTTATTTTAATAGATGAAAATCGTGAAGTTCCTAAAGATGTTGATTTTACAAAACTGAACGCCTCAATTAGTGATTTTAAATTGTATGGACCGGAAGTAAATACCACTATTGAGAAAATGTCATTCCTGGATCATCGCGGGATATTCGTGGTTAATATAAGTTCCGTATTTAGCTACACTAAAAAGAAGATCAAACTCGAAAAGTTTGATTTGTTGACCAAAGAATCCAAGTTGAAGGGGACGGTTTATTTGAATTATAAAATTGAATATTTCAAGGATTTCAATGATAAAGTTCAGTTCGATGCTAGAATTAATTCGGCATCAATAGGCTCAAATGACATTCGATGCTTTTATAAAGAAATGGGCAGAAACCAGCATTTTAATATGAAAGCTACCGTAAAAGGAACTTTGAATGATTTAAAACTATATAATTTGAAATTAATTGATTCTAATAATTCTCAAATCATTGGATACATAATTTTTAGAAATCTTTTTCCAAAAAAAGAGCAGCGGTTTTATATGAATGGAAAATTCGACAAACTTTCTTCAACTTATGATGACCTTATAACGCTGCTTCCGAATGTTTTAGGTAATAAATTACCTAAAAATTTAAAAAAACTAGGGTCATTTACCATTATCGGTAATGCCCAAGTCACACAATCTTCAATTGACGCCAATTTTTCCATGACAACAGCATTAGGTAAGGTGAAATCAGATTTGGTGATGAAAAATATTGATTTTATTGATAATGCGTCTTATATGGGAAATGTTGTATTAGATACTTTTGATATTGGAACATTTTTAGACAGAAAAGATATTGGAAAAGCGAGTTTGAATATTGATTTTGAAGGAGTAGGTTTTTCTGAAAAATATTTGAACACTTCAATTAAAGGCGATGTAACCAAAGTAGATTATAATAATTATATCTATAATAATGTAGCTTTAAATGGTAATTTTAAAAATAGACTCTATAAAGGTCAAGTATCGGTAAATGATCAAAATTTGAATATGACCTTTGATGGTTTGGTTGATATGAGTCAAAAAGAAAGCAAGTATGATTTTCATATTAATGTTGAAAATGCCGATTTGCATAAATTGAAATTTGTAAAAGACTCCGTTTCAAAATTTAAAGGCGATGTCGTTGTTCGAGTTTCTGGGAATTCAATTGAAGATCTTTATGGAGATATAATCATTAAAAACACTTCGTATAAAAATTTAAAAAATACTTATGATTTTGATGACTTCACGATAAAATCAACTTTCGATAATGATCGAGTGCGAAATATTGCTTTCCATTCCCCTGATATTGTGGAGGGAGAAATTGTTGGAAAATTCCAGTTCAAAGAATTGAATAATTTGGTGATTAATTCGCTGGGAAGCCTTTATACCAATTACAAACCGATTAAGGTGAAAGGCGGGCAATTTTTGAAATTCGACTTTACCATTTACAACAAAATTGTCGAGATATTGTATCCGGAAATTGCCATTGGTTCGAATACGATTGTCAAAGGAGATATTAATTCAGACAATCAGGAATTTAAACTCAATTTTAATTCTCCACAAATTGTTGCTTATCAAAATACTTTTGATAATATTAGGGTAAAAATCGACAATAAAAATCCGCTTTATAATGCTTATGTTGAGCTTGATAGTGTTAAAAACAAGCATTACAAAATTCGTGATTTTAGTTTGATAAATATTACTAAGAAAGACACTTTGTACTTTCGATCCGAGTTTAAAGGAGGGACAAGAGGAGAAGATTATTTTAACTTGAACTTGTATCATACCATAAATAAGGATAATAATAATGTTGTTGGTATTAGTAAATCTGAAATTAAGCTCAAGGATTATTTATGGTATTTGAATGAAAAAGAGACACCGAATAATCAAATTATTTTTGATAAATCATTCAAAAATTTCAATTTTGACAACATAATAATGTCTCATAAAAACCAAGAAATTTCTTTAATAGGAGAGATAAAAGGTAGTACCTACAAAGATTTAAAAGTAAGTTTGAAAAATGTTGATTTAAATCAAATTACCCCGTCAGATCCTAAATTTACTTTCAACGGAAACGTAAATGCAGATGTAAATTATAAACAGGACAATGCCGTATTTCAGCCCACCGCTTCGATAAAAATTGATCATTTAAATATAAACAAAACTGATTTAGGCAATTTGAATTTTGATATAGTTGGAGATGAGTCCTTTAAGAAGTTTACTGTAAACTCTACTATCGAGAATGAAAATTTAGACTCTTTTAATGCCAATGGAAATTTCGAAATAGTTAACAATGAAACGATTTTTGACTTAAAATTAAAATTAGAAAAATTTAATCTAGGAATATTAGGTTCTCTTGGGGGGGATGTATTATCAAATATTAGGGGATTTGCGTCAGGAAATGCAAGTATTGAAGGGAATTTAAAAAAGCCCGACATAAATGGACGTCTTTATTTGGATAATGCGGGGGTAACTATCCCGTATTTGAATGTTGATTATAAATTAAGCGACAGGACAATTGTAGATTTAGCGGAGGAAAGGTTCTTATTTAGAAACAATGTGCTTACTGATACAAAATATGGTACAAAAGGAACTTTAAACGGAAGTATTGAGCATAATAATTTTTCGGATTGGAAATTGGATTTGGCTATTAATTCAAATAGATTGTTGGTACTTGATACTAAAGATCATGAAGGCGCTGCTTATTATGGAACTGCATTTATAAATGGAAATGCGACCATCAAAGGACCAACGGATGGATTATTCATCAAAGTTGAAGCAAAATCAGAAAAAGGGTCGGCGTTAAAAATCCCTATTAACGATGCGGAAAATGTAAGTGAAAATGATTTTATCCATTTTTTGAGTTCCAAAGAAAAATACAACATCAAAAAAGGAATTGTTGACAATGCAAAAAAATACAAAGGACTTGAACTGGAGTTCGATCTTGACATTACTCCAAATGCTGAAGTCGAAGTTATCTTAGACCGAAACTCAGGACATGGTATGAAGGGAAAAGGAAATGGAACTCTATTGTTCAAGATAAATACCTTGGGAAAATTTAATATGTGGGGAGATTTTCAAGCTTATGAAGGAACCTATAATTTTAAATATGGAGGGATTATCGACAAGAAATTTGCTGTTAAAAAGGGCGGTTACATTTCTTGGGAAGGAGATCCTATGAAAGCACGATTGAATCTTGAAGCTGTTTATAAAACGTCGGCAAACCCAGCTGTTTTGCTCGAAAATTTATCTTTTAATAAAAAGATCGATGTTAATGTGATTATTGGTGTTCGAGGAGATTTGGCAAGTCCTGAACCAGATTTTAACTTTGAATTTCCAAATGTGAGCAATGTTTTAAAATCCGAAATCGAATATAAGTTGAACGATAAAGATATTCGACAAACCCAAGCTTTGTATCTATTGTCAACGGGTAGCTTTTTAAGCGCGGAAGGAGTGAGCCAGTCCGCTCTTACAGGAAATGCATTTGAAACAGCAAAAGGTTTATTAAGTGGTGTTATACATTCCGAAAACGAAAAATTCAAAGTGGATATAGATATAATATCTGCCGATAAAACCATTGGAAAAGAAGCCGACGGAAGATTCGTTGCTTCTATTTCGTCCAAAGTTAATGAAAGATTTACTATCAACGGGAAAGTTGGAGTTCCCTTTGGAGGTATAAATGAAGCAGCAGTTATCGGAAATCTCGAAGTTTTGTATAGGGTTAACGAAGACGGAACACTAAACCTGCGTTTTTTTAACAGAGAAAATGACATTAATTACATTGGAGAAGGAATAGGATACACCCAAGGCGGTGGTGTTTCCTATGAGGTTGATTTTGATACTTTTAAAGAATTGGCAAATAGAATATTTAAAAATAAAAAAATAGAAAAAGAAAGCAATTCGGCTCCAACAATTCAAGACTCGAGTTTGTCTCCAGAAATAATTAATTCTTCAAAAAACAATAAATCAAATTCTAAAAACCAAAAACTAAATCAGGAAGGGTTAATACCTGAAGAAGATTAAATTAGCAGAATAATTTTTCCTAAAGAGGAATAGTTACTATTTTGAGCAGAATACCGATTTTTATATTTTCATTTGCTAATTAATAACATTTATATTTTTTAATAAGAAACTTATTAACGATAACGTTTGAATTCATAACACTTTACTAATTTATCATGAACACGGCTGTGAAAATGCTGGATGTTTGCTAATTTTGCACTTTAATAAATAAATAATGCTTAAAACAATAAAAAAAGTTGGTGTTCTAACATCAGGAGGAGATTCGCCTGGAATGAACGCAGCCATAAGATCAGTAGTACGAACGTGTGCTTTTCACAATATACAATGTATAGGGATTTATAGAGGATACCAAGGAATGATTGAGGGAGACTTCAAAGATATGGGACCACGAAGTGTTCATAATATCATTAATAAAGGAGGAACAATACTTAAATCGGCACGTTCATTAGAATTTATGACTGTTGAAGGTCGTAAAAAGGCCCACGAACATTTGGTTAAAGCCGGAGTTGATGCATTAGTTGTTATTGGCGGTGACGGAAGTTTTACGGGTGCAGAAATTTTCAATAAAGAATACAATTTTCCAGTAATGGGAATTCCAGGAACAATCGACAATGATATTTTCGGTACCAGTCATACTTTAGGCTACGATACCGCATTAAATACGGTTGTAGATGTAATCGACAAAATTCGTGATACCGCGAGTTCACATAACCGTCTGTTTTTTGTAGAAGTTATGGGTCGCGATGCGGGTCATATTGCATTAAATGCTGGAATTGGGGCTGGAGCTGAAGAAATCTTAATTCCTGAAGAAAATTTAGGATTAGATAGATTATTAGAATCGCTAAAGAAAAGTAAAGCTTCCGGTAAATCCTCCAGTATTGTTGTGATTGCCGAAGGAGATAAAATCGGTAAAAATGTTTTCGAATTAAAAGATTATGTTGAAGCTAATTTACCTGAATATGAAGTTAGAGTTTCAGTTTTGGGACACATGCAACGAGGTGGTGCTCCATCCTGTTTTGACAGAGTTTTGGCAAGTAGATTAGGTGTAAAAGCAGTTGAATCTTTGTTGGAAGGAAAATCAAATTTTATGGTTGGAATGCTCAATGATAAAGTGGCACTTACCCCATTATTGCAAGCCATTAAGGGTCATACGGAAATTGATAGAGAATTACTCAGGGTTTCTGAAATTATGTCGATATAGAAAAAAATGGTTTAAAGTCAGAGAGATACAACTTAAAATCTTAGAATTAGTAGAAATTAATAAACGATAAAATAACAAAAGAATGTCAAAAGTAAAATTAGGAATAAACGGTTTTGGAAGAATTGGAAGAATTGTTTTTAGAGAATCTTTCAATAGAGACAATGTAGAAGTGGTTGCAATCAATGATTTATTAGATGTAGATCACTTGGCTTATTTATTAAAATATGATTCCGTTCACGGTCGTTTTAATGGTACTGTTGAAGTAAAAGAAGGTAAATTATTTGTAAACGGAAAAAACATTCGTATTACGGCTGAAAGAAATCCAGCTGATTTGAAATGGAATGAAGTTGATGTTGATGTAGTTGCTGAATGTACAGGTTTCTTTACAACGATTGAAACTGCAAATGAGCACATCAAAGGTGGTGCTAAAAAAGTAATCATTTCTGCTCCTTCTGCTGATGCACCAATGTTTGTAATGGGTGTAAATCACGAATCTGCAAAAGCTTCTGATTTAATCGTTTCTAACGCTTCTTGTACTACAAACTGTTTGGCTCCATTGGCTAAAGTTATTAATGATAATTTTGGAATTGTTGAGGCTTTAATGACTACTGTTCATGCAACAACTTCAACTCAAATGACTACAGACGGACCATCCAGAAAAGACTGGAGAGGTGGACGTGCTGCTTCATGCAACATCATCCCATCCTCTACTGGTGCAGCAAAAGCAGTTGGTAAAGTTATTCCTTCCCTAAACGGAAAATTAACTGGAATGTCTATGCGTGTTCCTACAACTGATGTTTCTGTAGTTGATTTAACTGTAAAAGTTGCAAAAGAAACTTCTTATGAAGAAATTATGGCTGCTTTAAAATTAGCTTCTGAAACTACTATGAAAGGAATTATGGGATATACAGAAGATTTAGTTGTTTCTCAAGATTTCGTATCCGATTCAAGAACCTCTATCATTGATGCTAATGCAGGAATTGGATTGAACTCCACTTTCTTCAAAATCATTTCTTGGTACGATAATGAGTACGGATATTCAAGTAAATTAATTGATTTATCAGTTCATATTACAGGATTGAAATAATTATTTATATATTTACATAATCCCGTTAGATTTATTTTAACGGGATTTTTTTAATCTATTGTGATTTTTTTCCTCATTAGAGAAAACCAAACTAAATATAAATTCTGAATTAGCTTTTGACAAATTGGCTAAATCCTAATTCTTAAATTCAAAATAAAGATGAGATTATTAGTTGATAGTGGCTCCACCAAAGCCGATTGGATTGCAATTGATGAAGATGGAAAAATATTGTTTACCACTCAAACATTAGGATTGAATCCTGAAATTCTTGAAGGAGATGAAATTGTTGAGCGTTTGAATGATCGTTTTGATATTTTGCAAAGCAAAAAAATTGCAACTCATTTATTTTTCTACGGTGCTGGATGTGGAACGGATAGAATGAAAATAATGCTTTCGAGAGTTTTTCAGGAATATTTTCCAAATGCAATTATTTCAGTAGAAGAAGATACTTATGCCGCGGTTTATGCAACAACTCCAAAAGGAGAAAAGGCTATTGTTAGTATTCTAGGAACCGGTTCAAACTGTAGTTATTTTGATGGGAAAGTTTTGCACCAAAAAGTACAATCCCTTGGATATATTATTATGGATGATTGTAGTGGCAATGTCTTTGGAAAAGAATTGATTCGTAAATATTATTTCAACAAAATGCCAAAAGAATTGGCTATTGAATTCGAAAAGGAATATGATTTGGATC
>CAIOTL010000202.1 GCA_903861155.1 uncultured Bacteroidota bacterium | reverse complement strand
GTTGGTGAAATTCAATTTCAATTTTTTGTTTTTTCCTCTGAGAAAAAATAAAAAAGTCTTCTCATGAACAATTTTTTGTTTTTTTTTTCACTGGAAACATTCACTCATTACTTTAATCAGTTGCTTTGCTTTTTCATCACCACACTCTTGACGCACAGTATCTAAATATGATTTTAGATTTGTACCATGACCATATGATTTAATAGATGTAGATAGAACAACGCCGTTTTCCATACCAATTACTTTTCCGTCTACACATACTTCGAATGATAAACCATTTAATTCAACATTTGATGGATTTCTATGCAAAGTAGCTCCAAGTGCAGATAGTACATTTTGTTCTTCTAACTGTACTGGCTTTGACTCTTCTACTTCTGTCACTGGTGCTGGTGCTGGTGCTGGTGCTGGTGCTGGTGCTGGTGCTGGTGCTGGTGCCTCTTTATCCTCTTCCTCTTCCTCTTCCTCTTCCTCTTCCTCTGACTCTGACTCTGACTCTGACTCTGACTCTGATGGTGCCACTTCAGCAAGCTTCATTTGAAAGTAATTCCAAATTTCTTTACATTGTACATCCTTTATTGCTTTTACAAGACGTGTAAAGATTTTAGGAATCGCATCACCAGTCAATTGATTCTTATTTTCTTGAATTTCCATTACTCTATCTTGATGATTGTCAAGTGTTGATAACGGATTATATTCAATATTACATTGCGCGAGTAATGTTTTAAAATATGTTTCTGCATTTGCACGAGCACTACCAAGAGTAACATCAGGGGGGGGAATTAATCCAATAAGCTGATTATTACGAATAAGTTTATAAGAATATAGAAAGTTTTGTACTATATTATTATCGGTACCAATAAATTTTCTATCATATCTACTGTAGCGGTCAGTAGATGCTGCATTTAATTCAGTTGGGTTTTCATCATCAAATATTTTTGTATCAACTCTTAGACCAACTTTCACCATATAAATACCAACCTTTATCCAACCCAATAATCCACCAATTACTTCGGTTGGTTCCTTAGCATATCCTGGACCCACTCGTTGTATTTCAAAGTTTTTACCCTCTCTAATCCAAATAAAACGATCTTTACCATTCGATACCCAATGTTCAATCATACATATTTTAAATGATTTATAATATTGTGCAGTGGGTCCCTCAAAATAATTGTACATCTCCATTACTTTTGTAGGATTCTCATAATGAATATACATAATTGTTACTTTCTCACATCCAAATACACAATTAATACGATCTAGAGGATTTTTTAGATTCTCAGCGACATCAATATTTATAAAATTTTCATTAATAATATCCTTTAGTTTATCATTAAAACCAAACTCAATAGTAGTGCCAATCGCTTCTTTTCCGTCCACCATATTGTATATTGTTCGTTCTTCAATGTATTTTTTCTTTTCATCTTCATTCATTTCACAAATAGTAATCATACCTGTATATTGTCCACTAGTATGAATAATATCCCAAGGTACAGTTATTTTGATATATTGGTCACCCTCTTTATGCGAATAAATATATACTTTTGTTTGCTCACTCAATATAGATAGTGCAGGCTTTGCACCAATACCTGAAACACCACGACTGGCATCATTAGAATGATTTTCACGATGCATTGAAAACATAGATTCAGAATCATTACTATCCATACCGACGCCATTATCAAACATACGAATACATGATCTTTGAATATAAAAGATTAGTTTTTTATTACATTTTACTTTATCCATTGAGTCAAGAGAATTTGCAACAAGTTCAAGAAGACATCTTGGAGTAGTAAATCCACGACGAGTAAACCCTTTTAGATAACCACGCTCATCAATACTACCAGCAGTCCTCATTTTTCATTGCAAACAAAATCGGCAAAAACTTTTTCAATTTTTATTTTTTCCTCTGAGAAATAAAACACTTTTTCTTACGCTCCATAAGATGGACAAAGACTCCTCTGAAATAGATAAAAAACATAAAAAATATTTCTCTGCCTACAAACCAAATGATCTTTTTTGGGGTATCGGCATCGAGAATGAAACCTATCTAGAAGTACCAAACTATGCAAAAGTACGCGGTGATTTCTTTAAAAATCAGGCACGTGAACGTTATAGTGTAGATTATTATAAAAATTATAAAGCCAATTATTTTAATTGTACGCTAAATAAACTCATTGATAGAGAGCAATTTTATAATTTACCCTATTTAATCAATAGTCATGCATTATCAAAAGTAGATTTATCTGGGGAACATGCTACTCTTTATACAACTGACTCAAAACCAAATCCTAAATTCTCTGGTAAAACTGTATTTGATAGTATGAAAGAGAAAAATTCATATTTTCTACAAGAGTATGAAAAAAGTTTCTGTTTTGACGGCGATACTATCGAATTTATGACACAAAAATTCTATAAAACAAATGTGGAAGAAACAATCGCAGAACTTCTCTATCATAAACGAACTTTTTTAAAACATATAAATGCTCTCGGTCTTCTTCCTAAACTCGTCTTTCCAAAAGAAAACTATGGATTTGCACGATTTTCTACAAATAGTGACAATCTCGCTATTTTTAATAATGGAACATATCATTTTAATTTTACATTACCAACAATGCTAGACCGTCAAGGTAATATCGCAAATATGAAAGAATTCGATTTACGCCATAAAAAAGCAATTCATATATTACAATTTTTTGAACCGTTTTTTATAGCAAAACTCGGTACGCCAGATATATTAAGCACAACGACTTCAAAACGGTTTCCCAGAGGCTCACAACGTTGTGCTGCTTCTCGTTATATTAGTATTGGAACATATAATACAAAAAAGATGGTTCGAGGAAAACTTTTACAAGAAGAACGAACAAATTTGAATATGCAAGATTCTCATTGGTATAATTTGCTATATGACAAAATAGATTACGTGAAAAATGAGAAAATTGGATTCGATATTAATTATAACAAATTT
>CAIOTL010000201.1 GCA_903861155.1 uncultured Bacteroidota bacterium | reverse complement strand
TTTCTTGTCCCAAAAAGGTAATATATTGTCGATGGTTTAGCAAAATACCAAAAATAAATTATCATTCCTCAAAGAGGGTGATATGATGAAATTCACATAGCAAACTATCCGGGTAGAAACAAAAACTACCCCATAACAAACAATAGTTAGGGATTATTTTTCAATTAGTTTTTTACCTATTTATGGAGGAAAAGTTACAACCTAAATTAAAAGTCAAACCCATTATTTCAAATTTATATACTTTTTAGTATAATAAATAAAACCTCGAAAGCATAAACTTCCAAGGTTTTATTCGCGTAAAGGGGGGATTTAAGATTATTACAAAGCGGTTATGATAAATTCGCTTCGTCTATTAAGTTGATGTTCTTCTTCTGTACATTCTACACCGTCTGAACATTTGTTTACTAGCAAAGTTTCACCGTATCCTTTTCCAACAAGTCGATTCGATTTTACTCCATTTTTGATTAACCAATTTATAGTCGATTTTGCTCTTCTATCGGATAAAGCTTCATTGTATTTAGAAGTTCCGCGACTATCGGTGTGCGAACGAATATCTAATTTCATCAATGGATATTGGTTCATTACATCCAATATTTTTTCAAGATCCAAAGCCGCTTCCATTCGGATATCCGATTTATCAAAGTCAAAATAAATCATTTTAATTCCGAAACATTTACCCAAATCATCACCAACGACTACTTTACAAACTGCTTTTTCTAAAGCAATATCCAAATTGGTTTTTCCATTTTCTTTTTTAATGGATACTTTTTGCTCTTTGGTTGTATAATTGTCTTTTGAAGCTCTAACATTATAGGTTTTTCCACAGTCAACAGCAAAAGTATAATATCCTTTTTGATCGGATGTAGTAGTATTTATCATATTGAATACATTATCAAATAAGATAATCTTGGTATCTGGAAGTGCTTGCGAGCTAGCTAAATCGGTTACGTTTCCATATAATTCCTGTTCGCATTTTAGTTTTCTAGTTTCGATAAATTTATAAATATCATCATAACCTTGTCCACCATCTCTATTGGAAGTAAAAAATCCTTTTCTTGATTTAGAATCAATAAAATAAGCAAAATCATCTTTTGGTGAATTGACTCCATCACCCACATTTTGAACTTCGTCAAAGGTAGTGTCAGGATTTATTTTGGATACAAATACATCTAAACCTCCAAGACCAGGATGTCCATCGGAAGCAAAATAAAGTTCATTTTCATCGGATATAAAAGGGAATGTTTCCTTTCCTTCGGTATTGATGGTATTTCCCAAGTTTTCAGGCTTTCCAAAACTGCCATCGTCATTTATTTTAACCTTAAATAAATCAGATTGTCCCATTGTTCCCGGCATGTCTGAAGCAAAATACATTGTTTTTTCGTCCGGACTTAAGACTGGATGTGCTGTAGTATATTGATCGCTGTCAAATGGTAATTCAGTTACTTTTCCCCATTCTCCATTTTCAAGTGTAGCTTTGTAAATTTTTACCAAGGTTACCTTATTCCCATTTTTCCCTTTTTTCCCATCTAAAAAGTTGTTTCGGGTAAAATACATCGTATTTCCATCCTTTGTAAATACTGGTGTCGATTCGTTGAATTTAGAATTGATGATTTTTGAAAACTTAGCAATTTTACCAGTTTTCATTTCATCACCCAAGTCTGCGGTATAAAAATTCGTGAAATATTGGCCCGTCCATTTGTGTTTTCTATGAAATAAACTTCCGGTATCTCTAGCTGATGTAAACACGAGTTGGTTTTTATAAAATGAAGTTCCATAATCCGAATATTTCGAGTTGATTCCAGCATCTTCAACTTTATATCTTCCTGAATTTTCTTTGATTTTGGCCAAATAATTTTTGTCTTTTTCGTAAAGTTTGGCTCTGTTTTCATTACCGGCTTTCTGATAAAATTTTTCCATCAGCTCGTTTGCTTTATCATTTTCTCCAATAGATTTCAAGGATTGGGCATAACGGTAATAATATTCCGGTTCTAAGTCCGAAGTCATGGTAAACAATTCACCATACCATTTGGCCGCTTTGTCCAACTCTGAATTGAAGTAATAAGAATTACCTAGTTTCTGGAACATATCGACAGATTTGTATCCTTTTTTAGCCACTCTTTCATAGTTTTTTATCGCATCTATATAGGCATAGCTGGCATATTTCCTGTCAGCAGCATCGAGTTTGGCTTTTTGTGCGTAACTGTTAAAAGAAAAAACATTTACTATCATTATTAAAAGGAGTGTATAATTTTTCATAATATTTATTTTTTAGAAGAATCCTTATGTTGTGATTTTATAGTTGTTTTCGAAAAATTTATCAATTATTGTTTGCTATTTATTTGATTAAATTTGGCTAGTATATCATTTGCTTTATCATTTTCTCCAATAGATTTCAACGTCTTCGCATATCGGTAATAATATTCAGAATCTAAGTCGGTTCCCATCTCAAACAATTCACAATACCATCTGGCAGCTTTTTCCATCTCCGAATTAAAGAAATAACTGTTCCCTAGTTTCTGAAACATTTCTACTGATCTATATCCTTTTTCTGCAATTCTTTCATAGGTTTTTATCATGAATACAAAAGCATAATCATTGTGTTCTTCTTTAGGAATCGGTTCAGTAACTTGTTCATTTTCTATTACTACTTTTTCTTTTTCATTTTTTACTTCTTTTGCAAAACGAGGAGTTATAACTCTCGTATTATTTGGACCTAAATCGGTTGTGTTAATATGATTTGGGTCTAAAACATCATAGGTTGTAGTGCGTCCACCAAATTTATTGTTGATATTTTCTTCAACATGATATGTTTTCACGTCTGTAGAATTCGTTTTCGACACTGTTTGTGTTTCTTGTACTTTGTTTACTAAAGACGAAACTTCCGTTTTCTGTGCATAAACGTTATATAAAAAAACGCTTACCGTTGTTATATATAGGAAAACATAATTTTTCATGATGTTATGATTTCGTAGTTTGTTTTTCGAAAAGCGCTCTATTTATCGTTTCCTGTTTTTTTTTATTGAATTTTTCAATTACAGCATTGGCTTCATCATTTTGACCTATTGATCTTAATGATTCTTCATATTGGTAATAATATTTCGATTCCAGATCAGAAGTCATAGAAAATAATTCACAATACCATCTTGCCGCTTTTTCCATTTCAAAATTGGTGT
>CAIOTL010000200.1 GCA_903861155.1 uncultured Bacteroidota bacterium | reverse complement strand
GATTAAAAATCTTATGTAAATATGCGCCAACGGCTTATGTTGTGCCAATAAGTATAAATAATTCATGGAAAATGGTTAGATTTGGTTTTTTTCCGCTTGGTTTGGGAAATCACCTTACCTTTACGGTTCATAAACCGCTTTCTGTAAAAGAATTGTCATTTGAAGAATTGTCACAAAAGGTCGAAAAAGCAGTAGTTGAAGGAATAAAAATATAAACAGATTTTGCTGTTTCGGAGAAATCTAAGACTGAAAAATCTAAAATCTAAATTAACAATGTCTATACAAAACATTCGACTAGAAGTCATGCAACTTTTAGAAAAAAGCGTTAACGGTTATGTCGACCAATATTTAATACCCGTTGAAAAAATTTGGCAACCATCCGATTTTTTACCTAATTCAGAAAGTGATACTTTTTTTGAAGAAGTAAAAGAATTGCGTGAAATCGCCAAAGATTTACCTTACGATTTCTGGGTTGCCATGGTTGGTGACACCATTACTGAGGAAGCTTTGCCAACTTATGAATCTTGGTTAATAGATATGGAAGGCATAGACAATTTGGAAAGAAATGGATGGTCAAAATGGATTCGTCAATGGACCGGGGAAGAAAATCGTCACGGCGATTTATTGAATAAATACCTTTATTTATCAGGTCGTGTCAATATGCGAGAAATAGAAATGACAACACAACACCTTATCAATGATGGTTTTGACATTGGAACCGGAAAAGATCCCTATAAAAATTTTGTATACACTAGTTTCCAAGAATTAGCAACTTATGTTTCGCACAATAGAGTTTCGCAATTGGCGAAAAGTTATGGGGACAATAAATTATCTAAAATGTGTAAAATGATTGCCGGTGATGAAATGCGTCATCATCATGCCTACAGCGAATTTGTCAATCAGATTTTCAAAGTGGATCCAAGTGAAATGATGCTTGCTTTTCAATACATGATGAAACAAAAAATCGTGATGCCGGCACATTTCTTGAGAGAATCTGGACAAAAAATAAGTTCTGCTTTTGAACATTTTTCTGATTCTGCACAGCGAATAGGTGTTTACACAGCAAGCGATTATGTTGATATTATGCAGAAATTAATCGAAAAGTGGCAAATCGACAAGATTACGGGTTTGACGGATGAAGCCGAAAAAGCCAGAGATTATTTGATGAAATTACCAGCAAGAATGGCAAGAATTTCAGAAAGAATGATAATTCCACAAGAATCATTTATTTTTAAATGGGTGGAACCAGCAAGAATATAATTGAATTTTAAATATTGAATGTTGAATTTTGAAGAAAGTGACTTTAAAATTCA
This sequence comes from uncultured Bacteroidota bacterium, assembly GCA_903861155.1. Classification (GTDB taxonomy): domain Bacteria; phylum Bacteroidota; class Bacteroidia; order Flavobacteriales; family Flavobacteriaceae; genus Flavobacterium. The sequence continues at coordinate 10,047 of CAIOTL010000200.1, read as the reverse complement.
ACATTTTTTTTAAACTTGATTACTATGAGCAACGAAAATATAATCAATAAAACCATACTTTTTGTAAAGTCAAAACTAGAAAATGCCGAAGGCGGACACGATTGGTTTCACATAGAAAGAGTGTTTAAAAATGCGATAGCAATTGCAGAAAACGAAGTTTGTGATAGTACTGTTGTAAAATTAGGCGCTTTGCTTCATGATATTGCCGACAGTAAATTTCATAACGGAGACGAAACCATTGGACCCAAAATCGCCCGTGAATTTCTTGAAAGCGAAAAGGTTGATGAAGTAACAATTCAGCATGTAAATCATATTATTGAAAATATTTCTTTCAAAGGCGGGAATGTTCCAAAGCAGTTTTCCTCAAAAGAACTTGATATTGTTCAAGATGCCGATCGATTAGACGCTATTGGTGCCATTGGTATTGCTAGAGCGTTCAATTACGGTGGTTTCAAAAACAGACCTTTATACAATCCCAATATTGCTCCCAATCTTCAAATGAGCAAAGAAGAATATAAAAATAGTGATGCGCCAACCATCAATCACTTCTACGAAAAATTATTGCTTTTAAAAGTCAAAATGACTACCGAAACCGGCAAGCAAATCGCCCAAGAAAGACATCGTTTTATGGGTGTTTTTCTTTCGCAATTTTATGCAGAATGGGACGGGGAGAAGTAGTTTGCATAGGTCAGTATTCAGTGTCATTGCAAGGCACGAAGCAATCTCAAAATTAAAGTCCTTTCTCCTTCATTTCCAAAATTACATCCGACGCATTTTTAAAAGTTGGAGCTTGCACAATAATACTTCCTACCCTTTTTTTATTGAGTTTGAAGGTAATGTCATTCTCAGTGGTGAATAAAAGAGCGGTTAAAAAAGGATTATTCATATACGGAGCCAAAACAAAAAAAGCTTCTTCTAAAGAATGAAAACTCTCGATTTCTTCTGTTTTATACTTAGCAGTTAGTGATAGGCTAAAGACATCATTTTCCAATAAAACAGGACGCACGTAAATATTTTTCAGTTCGGTGTCGCCAATGGTTTTGGCCAAAGTTAATTTGGCATACGTATGGTTTTCGATACTTTCTTTTACTTTTTCCCAGAATTGGGCAAATACAGGTTGGTAAGACATAAATTAAATTTTAAACTTTTTTATTTCTCTTTAAATTCTGCTTTTCTTTTTTCCAAAAAAGCGGTTGTTCCTTCCTTGAAATCTTCGGTGGCAAAGCATGCGCCAAAAGCCTTAATTTCAACATCAAATCCATTTACTCCAGATATAAAATTGGCGTTTACGGCTTCGATAGCTTTCGAAATGGCTATAGGAGAATTACGCATAATTCGTGTAGCTATCGTTTTATAAGTGGCATATAAATCGGTTTGTGGCACAACATGATTGACTAATCCGTATGTTTTGGCTGTTTCTGCATCGATCATTCCTGCGGTTACAATCATTTCCATAGCGCGACCTTTGCCAATCAATTGCGGTAAACGTTGCGTTCCGCCATAACCAGGAATAACGCCAAGCGAAGTTTCCGGCAAACCCATTTTGGCATTGTCCGATGCGATTCTGAAATGACAAGCCATCGCCAGTTCCAGTCCGCCGCCAAGAGCAAAACCGTTAATGGCGGCAATTACCGGCGTTTTCATATTTTCAATAAAATCGAATAATAGTTGTTGCCCTTTTGCCGCTAATTGTGCGCCTTCACTTTCAGAAAAATGGACGAATTCCGAAATATCGGCGCCAGCCACAAAAGCTTTTTCCCCGCTCCCGGTTATGATAATTACACGAACTTCGGGGTTTTCATCGACCAACTTTAGAGTGTCGTGCAGCTCCTGAATCGTGGCTCGGTTTAAGGCATTTAATTTTTCCGGTCGATTGATAAAAATAGTGGCGATGCCTTTTTCGTGTTCCAAGATGATGTTTTCTAGTGCCATAATTCGGTTTTTATTGGTTGATTATTGGAAGTGAAACTGTAAAAGTTGTCCCTTTTCCTTTTTGCGATTCGAATGTAATTGTTCCTTTATAATTTTCAATAATGTTCTTGATGATACCCAGACCCAATCCCATTCCGCTAGTTTTTGTGGTGAATTTTGGTTCAAAAATCCGATTGAAATCTTCGGCGGCTATACCTATTCCGTTATCCGCAACCGTGATTAATACATTATTCTTTTCTTTCTTTATAGTAACCAATATCGATTTATTTTCTTGATTTTCCGGGATGGATTGAATGGCGTTTTTGACCAAATTGGTAATAATTCGGATGAGCTGTGTTCGGTCAATTTTCGAAATAATCTCTTCTTCTTCCGCTTCAAAATGGATGTATTCTTCATTGAAAATATCCAAAGTCAATTCTACGACATCAACCACATTCAAGGTTTCATTTTGCTGTGCCGGCATCGAAGCAAAATTCGAAAATGCCGAAGCAACTGAACTCATCGTGTCGATTTGCTGTATCAAGGTTTCTGAATAATCGTTGATTTTTTGTTTTAGGTTTGGGTCGCTCGGGTCGAATTTTCTTTGAAAACTCTGTACTGTCAATCGCATTGGCGTCAATGGATTTTTGATTTCGTGTGCTACCTGTTTTGCCATTTCCTGCCAAGCTTCTTCGCGTTCGCTTTGGGCTAATTTTAGCGCACTTTCTTCGAGTTCGTCGACCATTGCATTATAGGCTTTTATCAAAAGATTGATTTCTTTGCTGCTGGCTTCGAGGACAATTTTCTCGTTTTTCTGGTTCAAACTCGTTTCACTCAATTTATCGGAAATCGTCTTCAATGATTTTGTGATATAGGATGAAAGAAAATAAGCTACGGCAAAAGCGACCAAGAGCATAAAAGTATAAACCTGCGCCAATCGCATCAGGAAATTTTGCAATTCCGTTTGATAATAACTGTCGTCTTCCACATAAGGCAAATTCAAGATTCCCAAGGGTTTAAACTTGTCATCTTTGATCAAACTATATGAAGATCGGTTCTTTTTTCCGTCGATGGTTTTGATGTCAACATATCGTTTTTCTATGGAAGACTGAACGAGTTTTATGATGTATTTTGGAATTGGAGGCGAAACCGGATCAATTGAAAATTTAGATTTCGAAGATTTTAAAAGATTGCCGTCCAAGCTATAAATATTAATTTCGAGATTGTGAATATCCGATAATTCATGGATTTTATCCTTAAATATCAGCGAGAGATTATTTGTCGTAAGCGGATAAGTTGTATTCGAAAGTACATAATTGATGTTCTCTTTTATGGCGTCTTCCTTGCGATCCAGCCGTTCCTGATGATACTGTTTTGCTTCGTTTTTGAATTGAAAAATCGAAATGGTGGCTAGCAATGCCGAAGCGACAATTATTAATACAATCATCGAAAGGAAAATCCTGATTTGTAAGGAAAGCATCGATATCTTGAAGCCTTTTAGCATTTTTTTTGTGATTAGTGAATAGTAATTAGTGAATAGTCAAGTGCTTTTAAAGCTAATTACTAATTACTTTTTTCTCGAATTTTTTTGTAAAACTTAAAACCTAACATGATCAAAACCGAAAAAAGCATAATTCCAAGAACCCCATAAATCCAGTTCACAGCATTTTTAAGAATGACCAAAAATACGACTGCAAATAGAATTATCGTGGCACCTTCGTTCCACAACCGCATGTAATTTGTCGAGTATTTTACTTCGTCGTTTTGCAATTCCTTGAATATTCTGTGGCATTTATAATGGTACAAATACAGTGCAAAAACAAAGCCAAGCTTCACTTGCATCCAAGGCATTTGCAACCAAGCATTTCCAATCGGGGTAAAAAACAACATCCAAAAAGCAAAAAAACTCGCTAAAACCGCGCTTGGCCAAGTGATAATATACCACAAGCGATAGGTCATTATCTTGTATTGTTTTTGGAGAATTTCCTTTTCTGGCGAAGGTTTGTCGTTGGCTTCAATTTGGTAAACAAACAAACGGACAATATAGAAAAGTCCGGCAAACCATGTGATTACAAAGATGAGGTGAAGCGATTTGAGGTAGTTGTAGTATTCCATTATTCTTTAAAATTAGCCACGAATCCACAAATTATTTATTTAAAATTAGTGGCGACAAGTTATTTATTTTGAAAATCTTTGATCCAATTCCCAACAATGCCACACCATTCCTCATCATCATTCATACAAGGAATCGCCAAGAAATTTTCGCCACCGTGTTCCTTGAATTGATGGTTGGCTTCCATTGCGATTTCTTCCAAAGTTTCCAAGCAATCGGCAACAAATGCAGGCGTTACCACTGCCAGATTCTTGATTCCTTTTCCAGGCATTTTATTGACTTCGACATCTGTGTAAGGTTCGAGCCATTTATCTCCAGCCAAGCGCGATTGAAAAGTCTGGCTGTATTTTTCTTCGGGAATTCCTAATTCTTTAACGACTAGCTTCGTGGTTTCATAACACTGATGACGATAACAAAATTCGTGTGCTGGCGATGGGGTGTTGCAACAAGAACCGTCGATTTTGCAATGCGATTTGGTCACATCGGTTTTTCGAATATGACGTTCCGGAAGTCCGTGATAGGAAAATAAAAGATGGTCATAATCGTAACCTTCTAAATGTTTTTTAATCGAATTTGCCAATGCTTTAATATAATCGGGCTTGTTGTAAAACGCGGAAACAATCGTAAATTTCATTTCGGGGAAATGTTTTTTACGCAATTCTTCTGCCATTTCGATTACAGTCGTAGTCGATGACATGGCGTGTTGTGGATACAACGGAAACAACAAAACTTCGGTCAAGCCTTGGTTTGCCAGTTCCTGTAATCCTGTTAAAATGGAAGGTTTGCCATAGCGCATTGCCAATGAAACGGGAATGTCAACCAGTTTTTGAATTTTTTTGTGCATTCTTTTAGAAAGAACTACAAGCGGAGAACCTTCTTTCCACCATACTTTTTTGTAGGCTTCAGCCGATTTTTCCGGTCTCTTTCTTAAAATGATGCCGCGAACCAAAAATGCCCGTAATAGAAATGGAACGTCTATCACGTATTTATCCATTAAAAATTCGTCTAAATAAGTTTTAACATCCTTTGGTGTTGGACTTTCTGGTGAACCCAAATTGACTAATAATACTCCTTTCATGTTTTGTTTTTTTGGATAAAAGTAACTTAAACTTACTTTTTGTTTTTTGTGTTTAACTATTTTTTAGATTTTGTTTACTGTTTCAAAAGCAACTACATATTTGGATTTATAGCCATCAAGTATTTCTTCGGAGTTGTTCCAAATTTCTTTTTGAAAGCAGCTATAAAGTGACTGCCAGTGCTGTAGCCAATTTTCAAGCCAACCTCATTGACATTGTAAGAACCACTATCCAACAATTTTCGGGCGGAATCCATTTTATAATCGAATAGAAAACCATAAACGGTATCACCGTAAATTTGTTTGAAACCCATTTTTAGTTTTTTCAAAGTCAGACCTATTTCATCGGCAAGTTCCTGTAATCCTGGCGGTTCGGCCATATTGGTAAGAATGATTTCCTTGGCTTTTTTTATTTTCAAAACATTTTCTTCGTCAATCAAAAACGGACATTGTTCTGCATTAGGATCTTCGGTTCGGTTGAAATACAAACTCAATAATTCGTATCCTTTTCCTTTGTAATACAGGTTTTTTATCGACGGATGCAAGTTGTAATGGAATAATTGACTCAAAACAATCGCCATCGATGGACTAATGTCGCCTTCCTTATAATATTTTTTGTCTTTGTTGTCGTCACTCAAAAAAGTGATGTAATTCGCCTCGGAAGAAAATAAATTATGAAATTTTTTGATGGAAATGATAACGGAAATTACCCAAGAATTCGGCTCTATTTCCAGATTTAACGGCAGTTCTTTTTGCGGATTGTATAATAATAAAGATTTTTCCTCTCTTAAATCCAACGCATAATTTCCTTGGTTGAAAATAAATTTTGCTTTTCCTTTCAATCCAAAGTGAAATTGGATTAACCCACTTTTGACTTCGCGTTGGGTATAAAAAACTTCATCGCTGTCGTTTTCGAAACGAAGTAGGGTAAAGTCGTCTTCAATTGTTATTATATCTCTAGAACTCATTGCGACATTTTTTATTAGTAGATATGATAATTATCAGGTTTTTGTTTATAAAAAATAAATACTTTTGTTTTTGGAAAGCCTAATTTCAGTACAAAAATAGTGTTTTTTACAAGAAAAATTATGTTTATCAACAAAAATCATTCAGCGACACAAATAGTACTTTTAGCGTTACTTTAATAGGAACCTTAGTTATAAATTTGTCAAGCCTATCATCAAAAGATTGTTTATGGAAAATCTAAATTTATCAAAATATAAAACTTTCTACTCCATTGGCTTGAGTTACAAGAAAGCGGATGCCGAAGTTAGAGGAAAATTTAGTTTGGATGCCAAAGCAAAAACTAGCGCATTACTTCAAGCCAAAGAAAGCGGATTAGAAAGTTTAATTATAACCTCTACCTGCAACCGCACCGAAATATATGGATATGCAGAACATCCTTTCCAGTTAATCAAATTGATTTGCGAAAACAGCAACGGAACCGTTGAAGAATTTCAAAAAGCTGGATTTGTTTATAAAAACCAAGAAGCCATCAATCATATGTTTCGCGTAGGAACAGGTTTGGACAGTCAGATTCTTGGAGATTTCGAGATTATTGGTCAAATTAAAAGTAGTTTTGAAGAATCAAGATCATTGGGTTTAATCAATGCTTTTTTAGATAGATTGGTCAATACGGTTATTCAGACCAGCAAAAGAATAAAAAACGAAACCGAAATTAGCTCAGGAGCAACTTCTGTTTCTTTCGCAGCGGTTCAATACATAATGAAAAGCGTTGAGGATATTGGCAACAAAAATATCCTGCTTTTTGGAACAGGAGAAATAGGTCGAAACACATGCGAAAACTTGGTAAAACACACCAAAAACGAAAAAATTACCTTAATAAATAGAACTAAAAGTACCGCCGAAATATTGGCTGGAAAGCTTAATTTGGTCGTAAAAAATTATTCTGATTTGCATCTGGAATTGCAAAAAGCCGACGTTTTAGTCGTGGCAACCGGAGCTCACAACCCAACAATAGACAAAGCCATCCTGAATCTAAAAAAACCAATGTTAATTTTGGATTTGTCCATTCCCAAAAATGTGCACCTAAATGTCCAAGATTTAAAAGAGGTGACCTTAATTCATATGGATCATTTATCGCAAATGACCGATGACACACTCGAAAGAAGGAAACAACATATTCCTGCCGCAGAAGCCATTATCGAGGATATGAAATTAGAGCTTAATATTTGGATGAATGGCCGAAAATTTGCGCCAACTATTCATGCTTTGAAAGCAAAATTGAATGATATTGTGGCCGGAGAATTGACTTTTCAACGTAAAAAATTATCCAATTTCGACGAAGAGCAAGCCGAATTAATCAGTTCTAGAATTATTCAAAAAATCACCAATCATTTCGCCAATCACTTGAAAGATGAAAACACTTCGGTTGACGAAAGCATCGATTTTATTGAAAAAGTGTTTCAAATTGGTTTTTCAACTCCAACAAAAGAAATTTCAATCGTCGAAGAAAAATACAAAATTACCCTATCATAGTAAAAATCTAAACAAACCTTAATATCTTTATGGTTTAAAAAAAGAAAAAGGTTTAATGGATTCACAAAAAACAATTCGAATTGGAACTCGCGATAGCGAATTAGCCCTTTGGCAAGCTCACACAGTACAAAAAAAATTAAACGATTTAGGCTATAAAACTGAAATCATAGCCGTAAAATCACAAGGGGACATCCTACTCGACAAACCGCTATACGAACTCGGAATTACAGGAATCTTTACAAAAACGCTCGATATTGCCATGATAAATGGTCAAGTTGACATAGCGGTACATTCGATGAAAGATGTGCCAACGGCTTTGCCTATTGGGATTGTTCAAGCGGCGGTTCTCGAAAGAGCCAATACTTTGGATATTTTGGTTCATAAAGGCAATCTCGATTTTCTCGAAGGAAACGGAACCATTGCCACCGGAAGTTTGCGTCGTCAGGCACAATGGTTGAATAAATATCCCAATCATAAGGTGGTCGATTTACGCGGAAACGTGAATACTCGAATGCAAAAACTGAAAGAAAGCGATTGGAACGGAGCTGTTTTTGCCGCTGCCGGACTCGAACGCATCAACTTAAAACCTACTGATTTTATCGATTTAGACTGGATGATTCCAGCTCCAGCTCAAGGCGCAATGCTAGTTGTTGCGATGGCAAATGATGAATTTTGTAAAGAGGCATTAGGTCAACTAAACGACCTGGAAACTGATATTTGTACGTATATTGAAAGGCAATTTCTAAAAACTTTAGAAGGCGGTTGTACAGCACCAATTGGAGCAATTGCAAGATTTAACGAAGACATAATCGAATTCAAGGGAGTGCTTTTTTCATTAGACGGAAAACAAAAATTCGAAGTCAAAAAATCTGTTTCCATTGGGGAATGGAAGAAATTAGGATTTACTTTGGCCAAAGAAATTTTGGATAATGGCGGTACCGAATTGATGAAAACAATCAAGGAAAGTTTGAAGAAGTAATTTTTATAAGAACCTTTTTCAGAATTCAAAGATGGATAAAGCTTTATTGATTAAAAATATATGTGGATTATTATTGGATGATAAAAGGCAAGATTGTGTTGATTTTGCTAATGAAAATTATCCTTTCATTAATAATTTGACTCAGAAAAGACAATATACAAAACATCAAATGTGTAAAGTTTTTTTGAGAGATGGATTCATTGATAGATATTCTGGCGCCAAACTAATATTCCCAGGTTTGATTAAGATATTGACATTAGAATTTTCAGATGTTTTTAAGTATCATCGAAATTGGAAAATGTCAGAGACACATATGATTTATTGGGATTTATTTCCGACAATTGACCATTTGATTCCAGTTGCAAGAGGAGGACAAGACAATGATACTAACTGGATAACAACTTCTATGATTCGTAATTCAGCGAAGTCAAATTGGACAGTTGAAGAAATTGGTTGGAAATTACAGGACAAAGGACACCTTGATACTTGGGATGGATTAGTAAGTTATTTTATAGATTTGACTGATAAAAACCCTGATTATGAAAAGGATAATTATGTAAAAGAATGGAAAGTAGCATTATTAAAAGCTATGAAAGAAACAAAAAAATGAACAAACAAATCAGCATTCTATCCACAAAAATACTTTTGAGTCATCAAAAGCAAGCTTTATTGAATGCAGGTTTTTCAGTAACTGAAGCTAATTTTATCAAGACTGAAAACTCGGATTTTGATTTAAAAGGAATTAATGAAAATTTGATTTTTACCAGTCAAAATGCGGCTCAAAGCGTTTTACTTCATCCAAAAAGCTCAGTATTAAAAACGAAAAATGTGTTTTGCGTGGGTTTGAAAACCAAGGCATTATTAGAAAAAAATGGTTTTAATGTGGATGTTTATGTTGATTATGCATCTGATTTGGCAGAAATTATTACTTTGATTTATGCTAGTGAAAGTTTTACTTTTTTCAGCGGCAATTTGCGAAAAGAAACTTTGCCAAAAGCACTGAAAGAAGCCAAAGTCAATTTCAATGAAATTCAAGTGTATGAAACGACTTTAACGCCCCAAAAAATAAAATCTGCAGTCGATGGAATTCTATTTTTCAGTCCGTCAGCCGTTGAAAGTTATTTGAAGGATAACAAAATAAAAAACGAAATTTGCTTTTGCATTGGTGAAACCACGGCAAGCTCATTAGAAACAATAACAAGGAATATAATAGTCGCAGATCAGCCTTCGGTTGAAAATGTGATTGAGGATGTAATCGAAGAATTTAAATAATTAGTTTTATACCTGACAGGTTTTCAAAACCTGTCAGGTATAAAACAAAACAAACAAAAAATGATAAAGAACGACCTATTTTTAAAAGCATTAAGAGGAGAAACAGTAGAACGTCCACCAGTTTGGATGATGCGTCAAGCCGGAAGATTTTTACCTGAATTCCGTGCAATGCGTGATAAATATGATTTTTTTACCCGT
>CAIOTL010000199.1 GCA_903861155.1 uncultured Bacteroidota bacterium | reverse complement strand
TTATTATCTTAGTGTTTATGTTGTCATTCAAAATTTATATCAATATTAACTTTATTTTTTTACCATTGATAAAAATATTCACACTAACCTTTTGATTTTAAATAAATAACGCCAAAAAAATAACCTTAATTTAAAGAGTATTTTTTGGCATTATTTTAAGAAATTTTATCAAGGATAGACACTCAATGATGTTCCTGTTAAGACTGTGGTATATTGGGTTAGGTTAGTTGTTGCAGGCCCTTTAGTCACAACTCCCGTACTACTAAATTCAGCTCCGTGATTTGGACAATGGAAATTATTGTTTACTAGAACATATTTTACGTTGGTTCCCTGGTGTGTACAAGCAGCGGAAACCGCTAAAAAACCTCCAGTGATTGTTCGGGCTATAATAATTCCCTTAACAACTAAATAACCTCCGTTTGTAGCCAAACTTCCCGTGCTTACATCAACAGTTGCCAATGGGGCAGTTATTGGGGTCGCAGTAACTGGAATAATACTGGTTGCTGTAGAACTATTTGTAGGATTTGTAATTTCAGTGATTTTATAAGTTACGTTATAATTCCCGGCCGCAGTATTCGCCGCAACAGTTACCGTTCCGTTTGAGTTTAATGTGAAACCAGTTGGTATTGTTACCGAAGTCAATTTTACTTGACCTGCTGCTGAACCAATAACAACTGCAACACCGTTTAAGGTGTCATTTGCTGTCAATGAAGTTGTTGTTCCTCCAGTTGTTCCATTAATTGCAGCAGTGGTTTCTGATACGGCATTAATCACAGGTAATGATCCAGCAACAGTTACTATAATTGTACTGATGGCTATTGAGCTATTTGTTGGGTTTGTAACCTCGGTAATTTTATAAGAAACGCTGTACGCTCCAGCAGCGGTATTGGGTGGTACTGTCACTGTTCCATTATTCAAGTTTAAAGTTAAACCAGCTGGCAATGGAGATGTCACAGCCGTTAATTTTACCTGACCAGCAGCAGTTCCTATCACTACAGGAATACCGTTTAAAGTATCATTTGCCGTCAATGAAGTTGTTGTTCCTCCAGTTGTGCCATTTATTGCAGTAGTCGTTTCTGAAACTGCTTTAATGACCGGCAATGACAATGAAACAACCACTATGGCAGTAGTTATGGCACTATTTGTTGGATTGGTAACTTCGGTAATTTTATAAGCTACATTGTAATTTCCAACTGCCGTATTTGCCACGACAGTAACGGTTCCATCGGTATTTAATGTCATTCCTTTTGGTACTGTTACTGAAGTTAAAAAAACTTCTCCCGCACCAGTTCCTATAATAACAGGGGCTCCATTTAAAGTATCGTTAACAGTTAGCGGAGTTGTAGTTCCTCCTAGTCTTCCACCAATTGTAACCGTTGATGGCAAAGCCTTAATCAATGATAAAGCTCCGGGTGTGGGCGGATTTGGATTTGGAATTGTGCAACTTGTTGCTAATCCTGCAATACACGATGGCAACAAAACTCCAGCAGCTCCATAACCTGCTCTTGCAAAAAATTCTTTTCTAGTCATAATTTGGGGTTTAATACTATTTTAATTGTTTATTCTTCATCTAAAACAATTGCAAAAGTGAAAACCCTACTAGCATTTTGAAAATATATAGAATTGTAATTATTTTAAAAATAAATTCCAAGAAATAATTAAAGCTTTAAATTCCAAATAAAATTTCAAAGTCTAACGATATCAAATAAAAAATTCCCAATGCTTTTATAATGTCAAATTCCCTATTTTTGTAAAAAAATAATGTTCCGTCATCAAGGTAAAAATAGGACTTTTGCACATAATTTAAGATTGGCAACTTTGTTGTCATTTGTTGCTGGCCTGGTCAATATCACAGGAGTTTTGGCAGTAAAAACTTTGACGACCAATGTAACAGGGCATTTTGCGTTTTTTGCCGAAGAAGTCATGAAACATGATTATGTGGCAGCAATCACTTTTTTTGTTTTTACAATTTTCTTTTTGATTGGTTCTTTTACATCTAGTTTTTTGGCAGAGTTAGTTTCCAAAAAAAATCCGGAATTTTCTTATGTAATACCCATTACGTTAGAAATGATCGTTTTAATTAGCGTCGGTGTTTTCGGAACGCAATCCGGAATAACAACGTTAGAAGGTAAATTAACCGCCTTTTCAATGCTTTTTGCAATGGGAATCCAAAATTCATTAGTAACAAATATATCGAAATCAACCGTTCGAACAACGCATTTAACGGGACTTTTTACCGATTTGGGAATAGAATTATCCCAGTTGTTTTTTTACAAAAAACCGGAGGAAACAAATAAATTGAAAATCAGCATTTATTTGAGATTATCTATCATAACTTTCTTTTTCTTAGGCTGTTTCTCGGGAGGCTTCATTTATCATTTTATTGAAATAAAAACTCTTTTTATAGCAGCTTTATTCCTTTTAATTGCCCAATGGTATGATTATTTACGCCTAAAATTCCATGTAATCAAAAGAAAAATACTTCATCATTGATTATTTAATTAAGCTAATTAAAATACATAATGGCTGTAAGCGATGCAATCCCTATGAACATCCAAAGCAAAAAACCTTGAAATAAAGGTTTTATACCTACGGTTTTCAATATACCTCTATTCAATCCTGCTCCAATTAAAAATAAAGTTAAAGTAAGCCCAATTTTAGCAATTGAAACCAAATAAGGAGCAACTATTGCTGTTTTTAAAGAATAGGTATTCATTGCCATTGCCAAAATAAATAATCCGATGAAATAAGGAATTCTAATCCTTCTTAATTTATTTTTAAATATAATAGATGTAATTAATGCGACCGGTACAATCCACAATGCTCTGGCTAATTTTACAGTTGTTGCTATTTGCAATGCCTCAGGTCCAAATTTACTGGCTGCACCCACCACGGAACTTGTGTCATGAATGGCAATGGCACACCACAATCCAAACTCTTTTTGAGATAAACCCAACCAATTCCCTATAGCTGGAAATAAAAATAAAGCAAGAGAATTCAAAATAAATATCACTCCTAAAGCAACCGAAGTTTGTTTTTCATCTGATTTTATTACCGGTGCAATGGCCGCAATCGCACTTCCTCCGCAAATTGCAGTTCCACATGAAATTAAATGAGAGGTTTTCTTATCTATATTGAGCCATTTTCCTATAAATGTTCCCAAAATTAAAGTGCTAAAAATTGACGAGATAGTAAAGAAAAAACATTCTTTTCCTGCAGATAAAGCACCGTTAATATTCATCCCAAAACCTAAACCTACCACAGAGATTTGTAATAGTATAGATACTGCTTTATGATTGAGACTCAAAAAAGGGTGTCCGGAAAGATTCGCTACCACTAATCCCAACAATAAGGCTATTGGCGGAGAGCTGTACGGCGTCATAGAAAATAATATCAGTGCAACAAAAATAATTTGTTGGAGTTTAGCATTTATTTTAAAAAAAATAGGCGGTTGTTTTTGAATTATTTTTAGATCTCTTTCCAATGCAAATAATTGAGTTATTATTCTACAAAGATGAATATATTAATCTATCTTAACCAATCGTAAAATATAATACACTATAACTTCAAATTATAATAACTAGCCATATTTTTAATAAATAATTCCGAAAGCGCATCGGCTTTTCCTTGCAAAGTAATAATATAAAAATATCTTTCTATGACTAAATCGTCAATATCAAGAATTATTAATTCATTATTTTTAAGCTCTTTTTCTATTGCATGTATTGAAATAAAAGCAACGCAATCTGAATTCATTAGGTAGGATTTTATACTTTCAGTACTTCCCAATTGCATTTCAATTGTCAATTGAAAAAGATTAATACCAAAAGGTTTTAATGCATATTCAATTACTTCAAGTGTTCCTGAACCTTGTTCGCGCATCAAAAATCGCATTGATTTTAAATCCTCTTGACTAACTTGATCTTTATATATTAAGAGATTTTTACTATTGCAAACCAATACCAATTCATCCTTTAAAAATTCAGTGTATTTAATAGATTGATTTTTAGATTGACCTTCAACAATTCCTATTTCAATTTCTTTATTCAATAAAGCATTTTCAATTTGCTCCGTATTTCCGTTAAGCAAATTCACTTTTATTTCCTGTAGCTTTTGATGAAAACGTGCCAAAAGAGGCGGGATTATATATTGCGAAATAGTCGTACTAGCTCCTAATCGAAGTAAACCTCTTTGTTGATTAATCAATGCACTCAAGTCAAAATCTATTTCCCGATAAATTTTAAATATATTTTTAGTATGTTTCAGCAAAAGCTCACCTGCATTAGTAAGTGAAATTTTCGATCCGTTTCTTTCAAAAAATTTAATTTTATATTCTTCTTCCAGCTCTTGAATGTGTTTAGAAATGGCGGGTTGCGTAATAAACAATTCTTTTGCTGCTTTTGTAAAACTCAATCTATTAGCAACCGTGAAGAAAACTTTTAGTCTAAAATCCATGATTTTTATTTTTTTATTAAACGGAATTCAAACCTATAACATTCCATTATATTTCCTAATAAACCATTCTGAAGAAAGTGAAAAAATAATCAAAACTAACAACCAAACCCAATCAATCAATGGCGTTTTGGTGACAATTAATTTCTGAACGGATTTATAATTTTCATTTTCCAAAAGTGTTTTGATTAAAGCATTAACCTGATTTGGATAATAAACTTTTCCCTGAGTTTGCATAGCCAATTGGTTCAATTTCGCCATGTCAGGATTGACAAATTGTTTTTCGATATCAAAATCAAGGATTTCAAAATGGCTGTTGTAAGTCGCATTTGAATTCAATTCCTTTACCGAAAAATTATAAGTTCCAGCTGAAAGTCCATCAAGATTTACTTTAAAGGAATTATTTTTTTTTAATAAATCGTAGTTTTTGACTTGCTTTGTTTTGGTATTTGTCGCCGAAATTGTTAAACGTGCTTTTTCGTCAAATTCATAGTTTTTGTTAAAGTATTGTGCCGAAATTGCTATAGCTTCTCCCGAATTATAGAAATTTTCATGGTTGACTACCAAGATTTTTTTTGAATTATTGGATGCCAAATATTGAATAATTTTATCTACGAAAACATCAAATTTTTCGAAAGATTGATTGTCGACGTGACTCTGCAAACGCCATTTCCAAATGTTTTCCCCCAAAAGAAAAGCGGAACGTTTCCCCTTGTTTTCAGAAAAAGCCAATAAAGGCGAATTGGTTTCTATATTTCTGATTTTCGACGAAAGCAAGGTCGAAACATTTCCCTTTGTAGTCACCGTTCCAAAAGCATTTTGCAAGGGCGGAAAATTTTCGAAACCTAAATTATCTATGGCAAAGAGATTAAACTGCGAATTAAATTCAGCCAAATAATCTTCTTTTTGACCACTCATTTTAAAAACTAAATTGGCTTGATGTTCGTTTAAAAAAATAAAATCGGTATAGTTTCCTGTGATAATAAAAGTATTAATTCCGGCTAATTTATTACTCTCAAAAACCGACATAAATTCTGCCGTTGGCTGGTACAAAATAAGAATATTATAATCTTGTAATGATTTGACTTCATATGGTTTAAAAACAGTTACTTTTCGTTGTGCATTAGATTCAATAGCGCGTTTTAATGTACCAATATCCGGATGATTTATATCTGAAACAATCGCGACATTTGTCTTTTGATCTATAACTTCAACAGCAAAGTTTTTGGTGTTATTATAGGTATTTTTTTCTTTTTCCTTGGAAGAAATCGTGGCTTTAAAAACTTGCAATCCCACTTTATCTGCCGGAAGCAAAACGTTTACAATCTCCGACTTTTTGGATGAAGAAAAAGAAACGCTTTGTTTGCTCAAAACCGAATTTCCTTGCGAAATACTAAAATCGGCAATTATACTTTTGTTTCCCGAATACTGCAAAAACACTTCAACGGGAAATTTATTCTTATGAAATGCATATTTATTGGCATTCAATTGGTTTATTTTCAAGTCTAAAAATTTCGTTGTATCACCAACAACCAAAGGATAAACTTTATTATTTGCGTCAAAAGAATATACATAATCATTCCCTGAAGTTTGGTTTCCGTCGGAAATCAAAACCGTCGGAAAAACAACATTTTTGTAGATACTTTTCAGATTTTTAGCAACTTCATCAATATTCGTTTGTTTCCCCTTGAAATTAAATTCTTCCGATTGTTGAAATTCAGTATCAAATCGATAGGATTGGACATCGAATTTATCCTGTAATTTCTTGTTTTGAGACATTTTTTTGTACAGTTCCAACGCCGTTTCATTGGCTTTTAGATCAACAATGGAACTTGAGTTGTCAACAACAATTGGCAAAGGCATTTTTACTATTTCGAAAGTATTTCTAGAAATGATTGGATTAATCAACAATAACAAAATTCCGGAAAAAGATACGAAACGCAAAAAAGCCAAAACTAAGTTCCATTTCGACTTGGTTTTGGCTTTATAATAATATTGAAAAAACGACAAAACGCCTGCTATTATTATAGAAAGTAATACTAATAGAATAGCGTTTGTAGTCATTTTCTTTAGTTTATTGTTTTTGGTTTATAGTTTATGGTTGTGGAACAATAAACAACAAACCATTAACAAAAACCATTTTTAAGTAAGCATTCCTCCACAAACATTCAAAACTTGTCCTGTAACATAAGCACTCATGTCAGAAGCTAAGAAAAGACAAGCATTGGCAACGTCTTCGGTAGTTCCGCCACGTTTCAATGGGATTCCTTCTCTCCATCCTTGAACAACTTCATCGCTTAATTTGGCTGTCATTTCCGTTTCTATAAATCCTGGAGCAATAGCATTGCAACGAATATTACGAGAACCCAATTCTAGCGCCACAGATTTTGAAAAACCAATAACACCCGCTTTTGAAGCCGCATAATTCGTTTGACCTGCGTTTCCGGAAACCCCCACTACACTACTCATATTGATGATAGAACCTGCCCGTTTTTTCAAGAATGTTTTCTGAATCGCTTTTGTCATGTTGAAAACCGACTTTAAATTGACATCAATTACTTGATCAAAATCAGCTTCGGACATGCGCATCAACAAATTATCTTTAGTAATTCCTGCGTTGTTGATTAAAATATCAACGGTTCCAAATTCGGCCAAAACAGCGTCGACAAAGGTTTGTGCTTCATTAAAATCGGCAGCATTTGATTGGTATCCTTTGGCTTTTATTCCAAGAGCGTTCAATTCATTTTCTAAAGCCATAGCCGATTCTACAGACGAACTGTAGGTAAAGGCAACATTGGCGCCATGTTGTGCAAAAACTTCGGCAATTCCTTTTCCAATTCCGCGACTTGCGCCAGTAATAATGGCTACTTTTCCTTCTAGTAATTTCATATTTTGGAGTTTCTTTTTTTAGTATATAGTGTACAAATATAGATTATTTAGGCGTTTTATGAAATTTGTAACAAAAAAAAGCGATATCATGATACCGCTTTTAGTCATTTAGATTGTCTGCTGTTCTATTGTTTTACAAACTTCATACTAGAACTTCCTTTGTCGGTATTCATTTTAACAAAATAATTTCCCGAAGTAAGTTTAGAAACATCAATTTTGGAAACCGTTTGTGCATTTGGAACTGCAATCACTACTTGTCCCAAAATATCATAAACTGTTATTGATTTTACTGCAATAGACTTTTTCAAACTAATAGTCAAAACGTCTTTTGCAGGATTTGGATATACATTAAAATAGTTTGAAAATTCAAAATTTTGTGTTCCCAATGTTTTGAATGTCGATGACGCTTTGTTGGTCAAGACTGGAAAATTATAATCAAAATAGATATTGGCTTCGTTTTCAAAAGTATCACCTACTACAAGCGTTGGCAATGTTTTTATTTTGAAAGCGATGTAGCCGTCATTTGTCGCATCATCAAACGGAAGATTAATATTTTCGAAAATAAATTCCACCTTATTACCTTCTGAAATTTTGGTGCTATACGAATGGCTGGCTTTTATTGGAATTAATGTCGAAATATCAAATTTTTTCAAATCGATAACATCTTTTACTACTACATTTTGCGCCGGATAGTTTCCTGTATTCTCAAAACGAATCATATAATTCACGTATTGCCCAATCAAACTTGAAGTTACAATAGCACCTTCGAGACAGGTTTTATCATTTGGATCTAATGAACCTACAATAGTTTGATTCAAATTAGCAGTGTTGTCAACTGGTTTTTCGTCGCCTGTTACTGGAGTTATCAATGCATTAAAACTCAATTCATCATTAATATTTAATGCAGGAGTTTCTGTTGGAGCATTTGCGTTTAAAGTAACAGTGATTTCTCGAGTTTCAAAAGGTTGCAAGTTGGTATAATTCCAAGTGAGTTTATCGGTGATTTGATTGTCAATAATTGGCGTAGCCGAAACATAATCTAGCACCGCATCGTTAAATATTAATGCTGCCGAACCTGATTGCACTATATTTCCTTTGTTTTTATAAACGATTTTATAGGTTGCGTCAAAACCTGGTCTGACATCTGTCATTGGTAAAACGGTAACTTCTAGATCTTGATGGGAACCATTGGGTGTGACACAAAAATTTTGAGCAAACGGACTAGTCACTGTTGGAAAAGTAACTGACATTGCTGCTGGAGAAACAGTAAAATAAGTTGGGTTTTCTAGAATTGGAGTTATAGTATGTGTCCCTTCTTGAACAGCTATTGAATAACTCCCTGAAGTATTGGATATAAAATTCCCGGTATTGGCTCCATCCGTGATTTCGAACTTTAAATTTTGGTAAATGGCATCTTTAGCGTCACAACCATTATTGTCGGTGTCTAATTTGGTATTTCCTTCTATTATATATAAAGTGCCGCCAGGCGTAAAAGAACAATAAGAGTTAATCTCGATGTTTTGTCCGCTTGGAAAAGATGGTTGAAAAGTTGCAATTTCATCAGTATCGCAACAAATGTATTTTAGGTTAGGATTAGGAAAAATTTGATAAATATCAAAACCATTACCATGAAAATTAAACCCATCTTTGATATTTAGAGAAGTTAATAAATTATCAGAGCAAATTAGTGATGCAACTATCGCATTTTTAGAAACATCTAATGAAGTTAATAGATTTTTTGAACAATCAAGCCAGTTTAATTTTACGTTTTTAGAAAGATCTAAAGCTATTAATTGATTACCTGAACAATTGAATTCCTGACCTAAGTTTACATTTTTAGAAACATCTAAAGAAGTTAATGAATTATTTGAACAATTTAAACGAGTTAAATTGATATTTGTAGAAACATCTGTGGCAGTTAATTGATTTCCACTACAATTTAATTCAGTTAAATTGATGTTTTTAGAAACATCCAAGGCTGTTAATTGATTATCAAAACAAACTAAGTAGTTTAAGTTTACATTATTAGAAACATCTAAGGTTGTTAATTGGTTTCCACCACAATATAATTTAGTTAAGTTTATATTTTTAGTAACATCTAAAGCGGTTAATTGATTATAATAAAAAAGTAATAACGTTAAATTTATATTTTTAGAAACATCTAAAGAAGCTACTGAATTACTTGAAAAAGATAAACTAGTTAAATTGACATTTTTAGAAACATCTAAAGTATTTAATTGATTACCTGAACAATCTAAATCAGTTAAGTTAGTAAAAAATTCTATACCTATTAATGAAGAAATATTAGCACTTGCTAAATTCAAATTACTAACATTTCCTGCTTCACTAACTTGTATTTCTCCGTCTCCATTGACATCTATAGCGAGATTGTTTCCGTTTAAGTCTTTGGCAACCAAAGGACTTAAAAGTCTCGTCTTAAAATTCGAATCGGGTATGTTTATAATTTGAGCTGAACAATAGCTATAAAGCAATAAAAAGAAAAGTGTCTGGTAAAAATGTT
>CAIOTL010000198.1 GCA_903861155.1 uncultured Bacteroidota bacterium | reverse complement strand
TTGGTATTTATTAGTTAAAGAAAGTGATTATTGCATCATATTTAAAGTAAAAACGGCTTCTGGGACTGTATTTCAAGGAATTCAGGAATGGACAGCCAATCAGCAAAAAAGCAAATCAGAGAATTATGCTGTAATCGAAAAAAAGAATTTCGATTACTTAAAATACGGAATGCAAAAGGGTAAAAACCAATATGAATATACCTGGGAAATGAAACCTACAAATGATTCTGTGATAAAAGTAATCGTTGGAATAAAAGACTTAAACCACAGTGTTTACAATAGACTAACGGCACCTTTTTACAGCACTAATTTTAAAACAGAACAGATTTCGAAAATAACTGATTTTAAAAAAGGCTTAGAAAAACATTTAGAAAATTTTAAAGTCAAAATTGATGGAGAAGGAAAATCAGACGAAACATTTGTGGCCTATATTAATTTGAAAAGTGTATTGCAGGAAAAAGCGCAAACAATGATATTCAACGATGCTTTAATAACAGGCTATTTACAAACTAACCAAATTAAAATTATTGGCAGACCTTATGTTGAAATCGAAAAATGGAATCTGGAAAAAGAAACCCTTGATTATAATTATTGTTTTCCGATTGCTAAAAATACGAAATACATCGAAGATAAATTGATAAAATTTAAAACAATACCAGCCCAAAAAGGATTAAAAGCAACGTATCATGGCAATTTTAGAACTTCAGATAGAGCTTGGTTTGCATTGTTGGATTATGCTAAAAAACATGATATTAAATTAGAAAATAAGCCTTTAGAACATTTCCTAGACAATCCCTTTAATGGCGGTAATGAATTAGAGTGGAAAACGGAGATCATTATTCCGTTTGCAAAAAATAAATGATAATTATTTAGAATCAATATAAGATTTCGAAAACGTTTTCGGTTGTTCCGAAAACGTTTTTTAATTTTAATACTTTTCCTAGTTTTATATTTTAAACTATATTTAAAGGATAAATAGGTAAAAAAATATAAATGAAATTAAAATTAAGCTTTTGGCAAATTATCAATATGAATGTTGGCTTTTTTGGCATTCAGTATAGTTTCGGTTTACAACAAAGCGCTGTTAATCCTATCTATGATTTTTTACATGCAAGTCCAGACCAAATTCCAATATTAAATCTTGCAGGTCCTTTAACTGGTTTACTCATTCAGCCCATAATTGGTGCAATGAGTGATAAAACTTGGCATCCAAGATGGGGAAGACGAAAACCTTATTTTTTTATGGGAGCGATGGTTTGTAGTATCGCTTTGTTTCTGTTTCCATTTAGTAGTTCATTATGGATGGCTGCAGGCTTGCTTTGGATTCTAGATGTTGGAAACAACACTGCTATGGAACCTTATCGCGCTTTTATTGCAGATACGCTGAACGAGGAACAACAACCAATAGGTTTTCAGGCTCAAAGCTTTTTTACAGGTTTTGGACAGTTTTTGGCATATATTTCTCTTTTTCTTTTTCCAATTGTTTTTGTAGGGTATACAGGGTCGTTACCAACTTGGATTTATGCCTCCTTCTTTTTAGGAGCAATCCTTTCTATAACTTCCATTTGGTGGAGTATGAGCAAGACAAAAGAAATCCCTCCAACAGCAGAAGAATTAGCCATTTTAAAAGCAGAACCTTTAAATGTTTTTTCGCCCTTCATTGATATTTACAATGCCGTTTTAGAGATGCCAACAGTGATGTGGCAACTGTTTCTGGTGTATTTGTTTCAGTGGTATGCGATGATGTGCTATTGGCAAAACAATTCAAAAAGTATTGGCTTGTCGGTGTGGAATGTAACTCCAAAGGATGTGATGGGTTACGAAAAAGCGGTTGAATGGAATGGATTAATTGGCGCTTTTGGATTTATAGTGACATTTTCTATTGCTTTTTATTTAGCAGTTTTGGCCAAAAAACATGGTGCAAAAAGGGTTCATTTTATATGTCTTTTATTAGGGGCAATTTCCTTTTTATGTTTTCCAATTATACAAAATAAATACGTGTTTTTTGTGGTGATTATTGGCTACGGTATTGCTTGGGCAAGTATGATGGGTATTCCCTATTTGATGGTTGTTGCGGTTGTTCCAAAAGAGCGTTATGGGGTTTATATGGGGATAATCAATATGATGATTGTGATACCAATGATTTTTCAAAATCTCTCATTTGGCTATATTCTCAAACATTTCCTAAACAACGATCCGAGACAAGCCATAACATTTGCGGGAGTATTGTTGATTATTGGTGCCGCTTGTACATTATTAATCAAAAATAAAAAAGAAGAATTAAGTGAACAATTCAATTAATAATATAGATATTCTTTGTGTAGGAGAAGTATTAGTAGATTTTATTGGGCACCAAGAAAGTGTTCTTTTAGACGAAACTAGAGATTATCATAGGTATTTAGGAGGTTCTCCTACTAATGTCGCTATGAATGCTACGAGATTAGGTTTGAATACTACCTTGGTGGCTACTATTGGCAATGATGGTTTCGGTAGTTATATCTTGAAAAAATTATCAAGTGTTGGAATAAATACGGACCATGTTAATGTCATAGAAAATAAATCGACAAGCGTTATATTCGTTTCAAGATCCGATGGCACACCTGATTTCATACCCTATCGGGAAGCAGATTGCTGTATTTATGAAGAACAAATTTCGGAACAAATTTTATGTCAAACTAAAATATACCATACTACTTGCTTTGCATTAAGTAAAAAACCTGCCCAGGAAACAATTCTAAGAAAAGCGCAACAAGCTTTTAATTTAGGGTGTCAATTAAGTATAGATGTTAATTATGCTAAAAAACTTTGGAGTAGTCGAGAGGAAGCTTTACAGGTAATTAAAACCTACTGCAGTTATAATCCATTGATTAAAATCAGTGAAGATGATATGTTGCGTCTTTTTGAAAAGGAATTGCCACATGAAGATATTTTTAATTTTTTCCATAACGAAGGGGTCGATATTGTATGCTTAACTTTAGGAAGCAAAGGGGTCAAATTATCTCAAAAAGGAAAAGGAATCATCCAAATGCCCGCGATTAAAATCGAGAAGGTGATGGACGCTACCGGAGCTGGTGATGCCTTTTGGTCTGGGTTTTTATTTGCTTATATCAAAGAAAAAACAATGGTTGAATGCTTGGTTATTGCCTTAAAGTTAGCCGCTTTAAAACTGCAAAACGTAGGAAGGTTACCAGATAATATCAACATTCTATCTCAACTTTTATAAAATAAAATGCAACAAAATAATGAAATCAATAATGGCGTAATGCTTAATGCATACCCAGATAGCATTGGAACCAAATTGAGTGATACAGTGGCAATGCTTAAAAGGACTGAATTTAAAGATGTTTTTTCTTTATTGTATGTATTACCTACTTTTTTTAATAGCGATTTAGACAGGGGTTTCTCCATTATTGATTATAATATTAATAAAGACTTAGTTGACACAAATGATTTGAATGATTTAAATACGCTCGATATCAAGTTGAAATTTGACATTGTGTTAAACCATCTATCAGTTGGATCACCTCAATTTAAAGATTTACTGCAAAAAGGAGACAAATCTGTTTTTAAAGATTTTTTTATTAATTGGAATGAGTTCTGGGAAGGTTACGGAGTAAAAAACGAAGAGGACATCGTGATTCCAGAACCACAGTTTCTCAATAAACTGTTTATGAGAAAATCGGGATTGCCAATATTAAAAGTGCGATTTCCTGATGGATATAAGCAACCTTATTGGAATACATTTTATCAACAAATAACATACAATCCAATTATTGAAGCTGATTTAAAAAACATTCAAGGATTGACAGATTCGTTAAAACCTCAAATTGTAAAGAAAATCAATGATGCTATCGAACAATCTATAGATTTCAGCACGATTGATTTCGAAGAGTCTACTAATTTAAAAACAGTAATAGTACAAATTGTAGAGAATAAACGTTCCTATTTGGGACAAATGGATGTAAATGCCTCCTCTCCTTTGGTATGGGACTTTTATGAAGAAACATTACAGAAATTAAGTAGTTACGGTTGCACTATTTTGCGTTTGGATGCTTTTGCCTATTTGCATAAACAAGTAGGCGAATCAAATTTCTTTAATAAACCGGGAACTTGGGAATATTTAGAGCGAATTAAAAAAATAGCTCAAAAAAATAATTTGATGCTTTTGCCTGAAATTCACGCAGAATATGGACTTCATTTGCATGATGAAGTAGCAAACAAGGGCTACACTATTTATGATTTTTTCTTACCAGGATTGACTATTCACACTATTGAAAGCAAATCGAGCAAAGCCTTATTGAGTTGGGCAAATGAAATTGTTGCCAAAGGATATAAAACAGTTAATATGCTGGGTTGCCATGATGGAATACCTGTTTTGGATTTGAAAGGAAAGGAGGTCAACGGGTTTTATAACAAAGGTTTGTTGGTAGATAGTGAGATAGAAACGATCATGAATACAATAATGCAACGTGGTGGTCGTGTAAAAAATCTTTATGACCCATCAGGGAATAAAATTTCCTATTATCAAATCAATGCTACCTTTTTTAGTGCATTGGGTGAAGATGACCAAAAAATGCTTTTGGCAAGAGCCATACAAATGTTTATGCCTGGGATTCCACAAGTTTGGTATTTGGATATTTTTGCTGGAAAAAACAATTATCAAGCAGCAGATAATGGAGGTAGTGCTGGTCATAAAGAAATTAATCGCACCACATTGTCGATGGAAGACGTAGCCCAAGGTTTGACAACAGCCATTGTAAAAAAACAACTCGAAATCATTCGTTTAAGAAACACATCAAAGGCCTTTTTAGGTCAAGTAGAAATCAATGATGCTCTTGATGATAAAATTGATATCAAATGGATAAACGCTAAATCTGTTATTCACTTAAAGGCCGATCTTGATACCTATAATTTTACAATTGAACATATTGAGAATGAAATAACAACTATTTATAGCTATTGATTTAATAATCTAACTTAGTTATAAAAAACCTTAATTGTCCTGCATTTAGTATTGTTATTTTTTCTATTTTTAGAATTTATCTATTCTTACTATTATGAATCCTGTTTTTAATTTTTTTGTTAAATTACCTTACAATAAAGTTGAAAATCTTATATAAAATACCGAGCTTTTTTTGGTGGGAAAACATTTTAAAATTCCTACTTAGTGAAATGATTACTATTCAAAAATATTAGAACCAGAAAACGAAATAAATGAAAAAAAACTCCATCAAAATAGCAATGTATCTCAACTATTTTGTTTTCGCAATTTTGCTAAACAGTGTAGGAATAGTGATTCTGAAATCTCAAAAAAATTATGGTGTCAATGAAATACAAGCGAGCATATTAGAAGCCTTTAAAGATTTGCCAATTGCAATTGTTTCTTTTTTAATAGCTTCTTTTTTACCCCGAATAGGGTATAAGAAAGCAATGCTTATCGGTTTAGGATTAGTAACTTTTGCATGTATAAGCATGTATTTTGGAAATTCTTTTGATACTGCAAAATTACTTTTTGCAACGGTAGGTATTTCATTTGCATTAATTAAAGTTTCCGTTTATTCTCTTATTGGAACCATTACGGAAAATCAAAAAGAACATAATAGTTTAATGAGTAGTATCGAAGGCGTATTTATGATTGGAATTGCCTTGGCTTATTTCCTATTTCCAGCCTTTAATTCTGAGACTAATTCTGACACTTGGCTGAATGTCTATTTGTTCTTGGCTTTTGTTTCTTTGTTATCATTCGGATTTTTGTTTTTTGCAAAATTCGAAAATCAAACTCAAATTCCCGGTGTTGATTTAACCGATGATTTTAGACAGATGTTCAAATTATTCGCTAAATTATTAACCATTGTATTTGTAATCAGTGCCTTCTTGTTTGTAATGATTGAACAAGGAATTATGACTTGGTTGCCTACATTTAACGACAAAGTACTTCATCTTCCCGAAAATATCAGCATCATGATGGCAAGTATTTTGGCAGTTTCTTTAGCTATAGGAAGGCTTTTAGCTGGACAATTAACAAAGAAAATTAATTGGATTTGGGTTCTTGTGTTTTGCATTATCTGCGCAATGTTAATCGTATTATTTGTACTGCCAAAAACAGTAGGACTCAAAGTAACTAATATTAACTCACTGAGTGATATTCCATTGATAGGATTTGCTTTTCCGCTTGTCGGATTATTTATTGCCCCCATTTATCCTTTGTTAAATTCGGTTATTTTAAGTGCATTACCACAAAAATTACATAGCTCCATGACGGGATTAATTGTGGTTTTTTCAGCACTTGGCGGAACAATTGGTTCCAGAATAATCGGTTGGTTATTTATGAATCAAGGCCCGGAAAATGCGTTTTATTTCACATTGATTCCTATGTCTTTATTATTAATATCATTCTTTATGTTAAAAAAATTAACTTCTAAAAATGAAAATTAATCTCAACATAAACCAAACAATTCAACAACTTTTAGATCAAGAAGATACTGATAATGACAAAAGAATAACCATTGATGACAAAGGACCAAAACGTTTTGTTTTAAAATCATCTACAGAAGAAATTGTTGTTGAAGGAACATATCATCTCTCCAATTTGTTGCAAGAATTAGTTTTAGCCAAAGAAAATAATCAAGATTTTATTGAAACCGATTCCGTTTTTGAACTTCCGGCAAATCGGATTTCGAAAATGATTCGCAATTATTTTTGGGATGGTTTAACGAGAACTTTAGACGAAAAAGGATTAGAGAAATTAGTAATTGATTCAAAATCTAAAACCGAAAAGCCTATAATATATGTCCCGTTTTCAGATGATTTTGGACTGCAATATTATCAAAAAATTGCGCCAAATTTTAATTTAAAAGTGGTTCAATTACCCAAAATAATTTCGCCAGAATATGTAAGCAGCATTAACGATGAAGGAGGGATTTTGGCTTTGGCCTTAAAAGAAGAAGGCGAAAATACAGTAGGATTTCCATTTGTTGTTCCTGGTGCAAGATTCAATGAAATGTATGGTTGGGACAGTTATTTTGAAAACATAGGATTGCTAATTGATGGGGAATTAGATTTAGCGCAAAGTATGGTCGAAAATTTTGCCTATCAAATAACACATTATGGTAAAATTCTAAACGCAAACCGATCGTATTACCTTACTAGAACCCAACCCCCTTTTTACTCCAGTATGATTCGGGAAGTGTTTGAAAAAATGCCAATAAAAGACTATAAATGGTTACGAGAAAAACTCGAAATTTGCATTAAAGAATACGAAACCGTTTGGATGGAAAGCGGAAAACGACTTAACGAAAACGGACTAAATCGTTATTTTGCACAAGGAATTGGATTACCACCAGAAACAGAATCAGGACATTATGATGCTATTTTGAAATCATTTGCCGATGAAGCAAATTTGTCCATTCCAGAATACGAACAGTTGTATTACCAAAGAAAGATAGAAAACAAAATACTCGATGCCTATTTTGTTCACGACCGCAGTGTTCGCGAAAGTGGTCACGATACGAGTTATCGATTAGAAGCAATTTGCGCTGATTTGAATGTGGTTGAACTCAATGCCATGTTGTACAAATATGAAACTGATTTTGCTGAATTAATTGCCTTGCATTTTGATGATAAATTTGAATATAATAATACAACTTACAATCAAAAATACTGGACTGAAAAAGCAGCTAACCGAAAAATATTGATGAATCAATACCTTTGGAACGAACAAGAAAGTTGTTTTTTTGATTATAATTTGAAAACCCAAAAACAAAATATTTTTCTATCTGCAACCAGTTTTTTTCCTCTTTGGGCAAATTGTGCCACACAAGATCAAGCCGATAAAATGATTGAAAAGTGTTTGCCTCAACTGATTTATCTGGGCGGAATTGCTGGTTGTTCAGAAGAAGCACTTTCCAATATTTCAGATGACCAAATGCAACGGCAATGGGATTTTCCAAATGGTTGGCCTCCACATCAAATGATTATTTGGCAAGGCTTAATCAATTATGGATATGAAGAAAAGGCTCAGGAATTAATATATAGATGGCTTTGGATGATAAGTAAAAATGCTGCTGATTATAACGGAACCGTCCCGGAAAAATATGATGTCGTAAGTGCATCACACAAGGTTTTTGCAGAGTATGGCAACCAAGGAACTGATTTCGAATATATCAGCCGTGAAGGGTTTGGCTGGATGAATGCCTCTTTCCAATTGGGATTATCCCTTTTAAATCCTGATTTAAAAATAAAATTGAATCAGTTAATTCATCCAAATGATCTGTTTGAATAAGTATTCATATTTTATAATTAGTTTCCCCTATACCATCAATTTCATATAATCATAAAAAGCCAACCTTTCAGTTGGCTTTTTTTGTAATTTTAACCCCTAAAAATAGGGTATGCGTTTATTCTTAAAAATATTTCTTTTATTTACGGCGGTTAATGTTTTTTCGCAAAACACAAATCCCGTTTTGCCTTCCATAAAAATTGATTCGCTCTACCGAGAAGACCAATTTTATTTAGGATTTACCTTGAATACCTTGCAAAATAAACCCGCAGGTTTGAAACAAAATAAATTTTCACCTGGTTTTTCTGCTGGATTCCTCAGAGACATGCCCGTCAATAAGAGTAGAACGGTTGCAATAGCGCCAGGAATTGGTTTTTCCTATAATAGTTTCAATCAAAATATTGCGATTGCCGAAATTAATAAAACCCCAACGTATTCTATTATTAGTTCTCAAACTGCCTATAATAAAAACAGATTCGAACAATTCTTAGTCGAAATGCCTATTGAGTTGAGATGGCGCACTTCCACCTATGAAAGTTATAAGTTTTGGAGAATTTATGCTGGTTTTAAATTGGGCTATCTTTTATATGACAGATCCATTTATCAAGATGGGTTAGGAAAAGAGGTTGTTTATAAAAACAATGATTTTAATAATTTTCAATACGGAACGTATATATCCGCAGGCTATAATACAATAAACGTCTATGCCTATTATGGTTTGAATGCATTGTTCCATTCGCCCAAAATTGGCAATGAATCCCTTACTATGAATGCATTGAATTTAGGAATTATGTTTTACATTCTATAACCAGAAACGCAACAATAGAAGCTGCGGGAGGACTCCCAATAGAAAACCAATAACCAATTCTTTGTTCGTATGTGCTTTCATTTCCAGTCGGGAGGAAGCCACTACGCCATTCATCAGCACCAATAACGCAATCATATAGCTATTCTGGGTTTGATTGTGAATGCTTAATCCAATTACGAAAACAGTCAAAGTGCTTATGGCCAACATGTGAAGACTGGCTTTTGTTTTGAAGAATACAAATACTAAAGCTAAGACCGTACTTAACAATCCTCCCAAAAAGAAAAAGTAAAATTCAGGAAAATGCGCTAAAGTGATGCTTTTTTGAAGGATCAAAATAGTCAACAAACACTGAATAACTAATGGAATTTTGCGTTGGGAAACGTCCGAAACCATAACAGAATCAACCTTTCCAGCGGTACGCAACACGAAAAACAACAGAATCGGAAGTAATATCGTGATAACTACTATTTGAAAGAGAACAAAGTACTTTTGGGGGTTTGAAAAATGGGAATCATTCCAAAAAAAGTATATCAAAGCCGCATACACCGGAATGAATATCGGATGGAATAAATAGGAAAAAAAAGTAAGGATTTTTTTCAAGGGAGATTGTTTATCTCAAATATTTATATAAATCAAACGAAAATAGTAAAATTCCGCCAATAATTAAGAACAACCAATATTTCTTAAAGGAACCAAACTTTTCCGTGTTATTCGAAAACTTCATCATTAGTCCTGTTGTAATCGCACACGAGTCTGCCAAATATCCAATTATTTCATTAAATCCCATAATATTACACTATTTATTATTCCTAAGTCAAAAATCACCTGCTGGTGCGAGCTTCAAGCTCGTACCCACTATCACAATCAATTAAATAGATTACCCCCAATCTGGTGCTTGCCTGCGGCGAGTACCTGCTTACTTTTGAAAACAGTTCCAGCCCAAAAGCAATTAAAAACCTACTACAAAATGCTTATTCAAAACACAAAAAACAAGATCCCATAACTTTGGTAACCGACGCAGGAGTGGAGAATGTAAACAACACCATTCAAGAGTTTTTAAGCACGACAGATCAAGACATCAAACACCTGATTGCCCAAAAAGACATTCCTTTTTCGAACTCCAGAATTGAGGCATTCAATAAAATTATCAAGCACCAGTTTTTGTTGCCCCAAAATTTAACCAACAGAAAGCAACTTATAAACGCTTTAGCCGAAGATGTTCCTACTTACAACACAATTCGCCCCCAACTTTCATTGCAAGGAAACACCCCAGCTGTGCAAAGTATTCACTTTTTAGCAATGTGCTGCGCAAACGTCTCCTGACTTTGC
>CAIOTL010000197.1 GCA_903861155.1 uncultured Bacteroidota bacterium | reverse complement strand
TAATAATATTGATTATGCAATTAGGACCTATAGATATTCTTAAGCTATGATTATCAATATCTTTTTAATTCTTCATATAATCATTCAAAAAGGTAAATATTTTTGAAAAAGAATTTTCGAAATATTCTAATTAAATAGCATTTTAATATGTTGAACCGTCTTCTACTATTTTCGTTTTTTATTCTCCTTTTCTCCAATTGTTCTAAAAATAATTCAGATAACAAAGACACTTTATTTACCAAATTAGATGCATCTGCTACAGGAATTAACTTTGTGAATGAGGTTACCAATGGCCCAGATATGAATATCTTTAAATATCGCAATTTTTATAATGGAGGTGGTGTAGCCATTGGAGATATCAACAACGATGGACTTTCCGATATATTCTTTACTTCTAATCAGGGAACCAATAAATTGTATTTAAATAAAGGTAATTTTAAATTTGAAGATATTTCCAAAAAAGCAGGTATAGAAGGCACTAAGTCTTGGTCAACAGGTGTAGTAATGGCCGATGTCAATGGGGATGGTTTACTCGATATTTATGTTTCTAATGCAGGAAATCCAAAACAAGGCACAAGAAAAAGTAAACTCTATATCAACAATGGTAACAATACTTTTACCGAAAGAGCCGAGGAATATAATCTTGCCGATACCGGAATAACAACCCAAGTTTCCTTTTTTGATTATGATGGAGACGGTGATTTAGATTGTTATATCCTCAACAACAGTTTTATTCCAGTGAGTAGTTTAAATTATTCAAACAAAAGGGAATTACGCGATAATGACTGGGCTGTTCCAAATATTCTTAAAGGCGGTGGTGATCGATTACTTCGCAATGATAATGGGAAATTTGTAGATGTGAGCAAAGAAGCTGGTATATTCGGAAGTTTGATTGGTTTTGGTCTGGGGGTTACTGTTGGGGATGTAAATGGCGACGGATGGCCCGATATTTACATCTCAAATGATTTTTACGAAAGAGATTATTTGTACATCAATAATAAAAACGGAACTTTCACTGAAAAACTCCAAGGCTGGACCTCACACGTGAGCCAATCGTCAATGGGGGCTGATATGGCCGACATCAATAATGATGGCTTGCCGGATATATTTACTACAGACATGTTACCCGAAAGTGATGAACGGGTAAAACAAACAACTAATTTTGATAATTATGATTTATTTACTCGGAAACTAAATCTCGATTTCTACTATCAATACATGCAAAACTGCTTGCAGCTCAATAATGGAAATAATCAATTTTCAGAAATTGCAAATTATTCTGGAGTTGCAAAAACGGATTGGAGTTGGGGCGCTTTATTGTTTGATATGGATAATGATGGCTATAAAGACATATTTGTAGCAAATGGAATTTCCCATGATTTGACCAACCAGGATTTTGTCGACTTTTTTGCCAATGATTTAATGCAAAAGATGACCTTAACAGGCAAGAAAGAACAAATGGAAACCATAATTAATAAAATGCCAACTACTCCTATTCCGAATTATGCTTACCATAACAATAAGGATTTAACCTTCACAAACGAAGCTCAAAAATGGGGATTAGATGCGCCAAGTTTTTCTAATGGTGCCGCTTATGCGGATTTAGACAATGATGGTGATTTAGACTTGGTGGTCAATAACGTTAATATGGAAGCCTTCATTTATAGAAACAATTCCGAGAAAAATAAAACCAATCACTTTATAAGAGTAAAACTAAAAGGGGAAGGAAAGAATAAATTTGCCATAGGAAGTGTGGTGAAATTATTTTCGGGTAAAGAAATTTTGCGCCAAGAATTAATTCCTTCCAGAGGTTTTCAATCATCAGTAGATTATGTTTTAACTTTTGGAATTGGAAATAAAAAAATAGATTCCTTACAGGTAGTTTGGCCAAACCAAAGAATGCAAACGATTAAAAAAGTAGTTGCTAATAGTACCGTTACTTTGAATATTGCCGATGCAAAATTGAAATATGTTCAAAAAATAGAGAAACCGAAACCATTATTTGTTGAAACGAAAACCAACTTTTTCACCCATAAAGAAAATGATTATATCGATTTTGATTATGAAGGTTTAATTTCAAAAATGATTTCGCACGAAGGACCTTCACTTGCCGTTGGCGACATCAATGGCGATGGAAATGACGATGTATATATTGGTGGTGCAAAAGGACAAGCTGGAAAAATTTATATCAATAATGGCAATGGCAATTTCACACTTACTAATCAAAAAGATTTAGAAACTGATGCTAATTATGAAGATACCGCCGCCAGTTTTTTTGATGCCAATGGTGATGGATATCTTGATTTAATGGTGGGTTCCGGTGGAAACGAAAAAGCAGATCAGGCCAATTATAAAAACCGTTTGTACCTAAACAATGGTAAAGGGGTCTTTATTAAAAGTAAAACTATAATTCCTACTACAAATAACAATGTATCGGTTATTATTCCTTGTGACATTGACGGCGATGGCGATATGGACGTATTCATTGCCAGCCGAAGTGTGCCTGGCGTTTACGGAATTGATCCGAAACACCTGCTATTAGAAAATGATGGACAAGGAAATTTCACCAATGTAACCGACAAAAAAGCGTTCAAACTAAACGAAGTAGGTATGATAACAGATGCCGTTTGGGAAGATATTGATAACGATGGAAAAAAAGATTTAATAATCGTAGGGGATTGGATGGCGCCTAAAATATTCAAAAATACGGGCCATCGCTTAACCGAATTTAAAACAAATTTATCCAATTTAAAAGGATATTGGAATACGGTGAGTTGTGTCGATTTGAATAACGATGGCAAAAAAGACCTTATTTTGGGCAATCGTGGAACAAATACCTTGTACAAAGCAACCCCATCTAATCCGATGAAGATGTTTGTCAATGACTTTGACGCTAACGGAACCATTGAACAAATCGCTACTCGAACCATCGATGGAAAAGACATCCCCGTTCATTTGAAATCAGAATTAGCCAAACAAATTCCGATGATTAAAAAGAAAAACTTGAGTTATACCGATTATTCTAAGAAATCTTTTCAGGAATTATTTTCGCCCGAAGTAATCGGCAATTCGATTCAAAAAATAGTAAATACCCAAGAAAGTGTAGTTGCAATCAATAATGGCAATGGAAAATTCACCGTAAAAGCTTTGCCAAAAGAAGTGCAGTTTTCTAGTGTAAATGCAATTTGTGCCTATGACATCAACAAAGATGGGATTCTGGACTTAATCCTAGGTGGAAACGATTATAACTTTAAACCTCAGTTTGGCAGACTCGATTCAAATTATGGAAGTGTTTTGTTAGGAAACAAAAATGGTACCTATACCTGGACGCCTTATAACAAATCGGGTTTCTTTGTAAAAGGAGAAGTGAAACACATTCAAAAAATAAAAAATAAAAATAAGACAATTTCCTTTCTAGCCGTGATTAATAATAGTGCTGCTAAAATATTTACAACCAATGAATAATTTTTTAAAAATTACACTGATTTTATTGCTATTTGTCAATTGTTCGAAAAAAGAAGACAAATTGTTCGAAAAATTAGCGCCTGACAATAGCGGAGTCAATTTCATCAACCAATTAGATCCTTCCAAAAATATTTCCATTTTAGATTATCTCTACTACTATAATGGTGGTGGGGTGGCTTTGGGGGATATCAACAACGACGGTCTTGTCGATATTTATTTTACTTCAAACCAAGGAAAAAACAAGTTGTACTTAAACAAAGGCAATAACCAATACGAAGATATTTCAGTAAAAGCAGGCGTTGAAGGCACAAGCGATTGGAAAACTAGCGCCATAATGGCGGATGTAAACGGGGACGGCTATTTAGATATTTATGTTTGTGCTGTCGTGGGAATCAACGGTTTTGAAGGACATAACGAATTGTTTATCAATAATAAGGACAATACATTTACCGAAAAATCAGCTGAATATGGTTTAGATTTACAAAATTATAGCACATCGGCAGCCTTCTTTGATTTTGATGGCGATGGCGATTTAGACATGTACTTGCTCAACGAAGCCGTCCATACAGAAGCCTCTTTTGGAAATGCTGACATTAGAAAGAAAAGAAGTTACGAGAGTGGCGATAAACTATTTAGAAACGACAACGGACATTTCGTTGATGTGAGTGAAAAAGCAGGCATATTTGGCGGTGCAAACGGTTACGGATTGGGAATAGCAATTTCTGATTTTAATCTTGACGGTTATCCCGATATTTATGTATGCAATGACTTTCATGAAGACGATTATTACTATTTGAATAATGGTGACGGCACTTTTACCGAATCCTTGAAAAAACACTTTGGTCACACCAGTCGCTATTCGATGGGAATAGATGTCGCCGACATTAATCATGATGGTTTTCCGGATATTATGACCTTAGATATGCTTCCCGAAAGTGAAAAAGTATTGAAATCTTCCTTAGGCGATGATAACGTCCAAATGTTGAAAATGAGAACACAAAAATTAGGCTATCATTATCAGTATACTAGGAATATGCTTCAAATCAATCACGCAGGCAATAATTTTACCGAAACAGCTTTATTGAGTGGCGTTGCCGCTACAGATTGGAGCTGGAGTACTTTATTTGCCGATTTTGATCAAGATGGCGAACAAGATATTTTTGTGTCCAACGGAATACCCAAACGGCCAAATGATTTGGATTATGTGAAATATTTTTCGAACGATCAGATAAAAAAGAAAATCAGTTCAACGAAACTATTAGACAAAGAAGCTTTACGGAAAATGCCAAAAGGCAATGTGACAAATTATATTTTCCAAGGTTCAAAAGATTTAATGTTTAAAAACAAATCCTCAGTTTGGATCGCAAATGACTCCATAATTTCAAATGGTAGTGCTTATGCCGATTTAGATAATGACGGCGATCTTGACCTTGTTACCAATAATTTGAATAGCGTGGCCTCGGTTTATATCAATCAAACCAACAAAAAGGCAAATTACTTGAAGGTAAAACTCCGACCAGGAGGGAAAAACACCTTCGGTATTGGTACAAAAGTAATCTCCTATGTAAAAGGAAAAATGCAATTTAAAGAATTGCAAACCACAAGAGGATTTCAATCTTCTTCAGAACCCATAATCCATTTTGGATACAGGAAAATAGCAAAAGTAGATTCGTTAGTTGTGATTTGGCCGGACCGAACCTATCAAACTTTGAAAAATGTAAATGCAAATCAAACACTAACAATACAAGCCGATAAATCACGCAAAGTTTTTGATTATAAAAGATTACATCCCGCAGAACTGCCCGTTTTTAAGAAAGTTGAAAACAACTTAGGAATTAACTTTGTACATCAAGAAAGTGATTATATTGATTTTCTGGTACAAAAACTAATTCCTTATCAACGGTCAGATCGTGGTCCCGCAACTGCAGTCGGAGATTTGAATGGGGACGGAAAAGACGATATTTTCTTTGGTGGAACAAAAGGAAAACCATCGGAGATTTATATCCAAAATGCAAATGGATTTTCTAAAAAAACCTATCCTTCATTAGAAAAAGAGACTATTTATGATGATGCTTCGGCGGCAATTGCTGATTTTAATTCCGATAAAATTAATGACTTATTCGTGGCAGCAGGGAATGGACAAAATGCGCAAAATCTAGAAAAGCGCTTATATTTGGGTAGCCAATTTACAAAATCAAGCTTACCGGAAATGGGTCAAAATACCGCTGTTATAAAAACGTGTGATTATGACAAGGACGGCAATGTGGATGTTTTTATTGGGAATAATTCAAAATACAATCGTTTTGGCGATCAATCAGATTGTTATTTATTGCACAACAATAAAGGAGTTTTTACAGTCGTTCAAAGTAAAACTTTTGAAGGAATTGGTATGGTAACCGATGCTGTTTTTACGGATTTTAACCATGACGGACAACCCGATTTAATTGTAATAGGCGAATGGATGAAACCCACTTTTTTCGAAAATAAAAATGGCATATTTACCGATGTCACTAAAACAGTTTTTCCCGAAAAATGCAATGGTTTGTGGCAATCCATAATTCCTTTTGACATTGATGGTGATGGCGATATGGATTATTTGGTAGGAAACTGGGGAATGAATTCAAAATTCAAGGCTTCACAGGAATTTCCAATGAAAATGTATTATGATGATTTTGATGCTAATGGTACTTTCGAAACCATCGTTGCAATCGAAAAAGGAGGCAAATATTATACCACCATGGGATTAGACGAATTAACGGAACAATTTAGTGGCATGTTAAAAAAGAAATTTCACACTTATAAATCATTTGCTGGAAAAACTCTCGAAGAAGTTTTTGATCCTAAACTGTTAGAAAAAGCAAAATTGTATGAAGTACACAACCTGAAATCAGGGTATTTAAGAAACGACAAAGGTAAATTCACCTTTGTGCCGTTTTCGAATAAAATGCAAGTAGCTCCAATCAACTGCTTCGTGAAATCGAATTTTGAAGGAGGTAAAGAGGAAGTTTTCGCAGCGGGAAATTATTTCGGGGTTACTCCCTATCACAGTCGTTTTGACGGTTTTTCGGGAGCATTAATTAAGAATTCAAAAACAATTTACCTAGGAGATCAAATAGGAATAGATTTAACCCAAAAAGCAGTCCGTCATTTGAATATCATTAATTTCAATGGAAAAAAATACCTTTTGGTCACAATAAATAATAAGAAAGCGGAAGTTTATGAATTACCCATGGACAAGAATTTATCGAATAAGTCCATAAACAAACAATAAAATAAAAAAAATGAAAACTAAAATTTATCTTTTAGGGTTAATCTGCACACTATTTGTTTCTTGCAAAAAAGAAAAACCTATCGAGGTGACCACAGATCAATATGATGCATCGATTGACAATGTTATTCAAATTATGATTCATGATATCTTTT
Source organism: uncultured Bacteroidota bacterium (assembly GCA_903861155.1). Classification (GTDB taxonomy): domain Bacteria; phylum Bacteroidota; class Bacteroidia; order Flavobacteriales; family Flavobacteriaceae; genus Flavobacterium. Next base: position 875 of record CAIOTL010000197.1, on the reverse strand, counting down.
CGCCACCCGTTGCGAGCAGAATTTTTGTGTATCCTAATATTGCCGCTTATGAAGTGATTGCTCAAAACAGCAAAATTTACACAAGCTTGCAACATCAATTGAAAGGATTAGATTCTATTCCGAAACTAGATCCAAAAAGTGGGGTAAACCTAAAAGTAGCGGCGCTGGTGGCACACATGGAAGTGAGCAAACAATTGGTTTTTTCTGAGCAATTAGTCGAAACATTTAGAGATAGTTTGTATAAAAAATGGAAAGCTGAAAATTCAAAAGAATTTGAAGTCTCAAAAGAATATGGACTTAAAGTCGCTGAACGTATCAAAAAATGGATGGGGAAAGACAATTACAAACAAACCCGTACCTATCCCAAATTTTCTGTTTTTGCAAATCAACCAGGAAGATGGCAGCCAACCCCGCCAGCTTATATGGATGCAATCGAGCCTCATTGGAGTGAAATTAGAACGCTCGTCTTAGATTCATCCTCCCAATTCAAGCCAGTTCCTGCCTTGTCCTTTTCGTTAGACAAAAACTCGCCTTTTTTCAAACAAGTAATCGAAGTATACAATATCAGCTTAAATATGAAAAAAAAAGGGGATTCCTGTGACGAAATCAAAATGGCTCAATTTTGGGATTGTAATCCTTATGTTTCCGTAACCCAAGGCCATATGATGTTTGCTAAGAAGAAAATTTCTCCGGGAGCCCACTGGATGGGAATTACTAAAATAGCCTGTAAAAAATCAAAGGCTGATTTTGATAAAACCGTTTACGCCTATACAGAAACGTCCATTGGCATGTTTGAAGCGTTCATCAGTTGTTGGGACGAAAAATACAGAAGTAATGTGATCCGTCCTGAAACGGTAATCAATCAACATATTGAT
>CAIOTL010000196.1 GCA_903861155.1 uncultured Bacteroidota bacterium | reverse complement strand
GATTAAAACTCTCCGACGGAAATATAAAAAACTCATTTTGCTTCATAGAAAACAAGAACTCCCATCCGTTTTGGTGATTTTTATTGATAACGGATAATCCTAAATTTTTGCGAACTACTGCATCATAAAATGAAACTACTTCTTCTTGTAGATTTCCTTTTTCATCTTTGTAAATAGCAACGTGGTGATTATTTCCAGTACTCACAAAATCTACTGGAATTGGATTCTCGTTTTCGTCTAAAATTTCGTTACCAAAATGGTCTTTTTTAGTGTGTAAAGCTTGTGCGTTGCTCACTCCGCTAATAGTTACTCGTTTTATTGCAATTCCTTTTTCTTTGTTTTGCCAAATTGGGTTTTCGTCTAAATTCACGAAAGCTTTTTTAGCATCTCCACCAAATTCCACTAAACGGTTTTCAAGAATAGTTTTCAAACCGGAGTCCATTACTTTAGCAATGCTTTTTAAATCTTTAAAATTATCAGGTGTAATGTCTTTTCTTATTGTGTAATTATCTTCAAACCATACTATTTTTACTTTTTCAGGCATGATAATATTGTCTATTAAACTAATATATATTGGCATTTTATTTAAAGCATTTTTGCCTGTAAAAGCTTTTTTGGGGTCGTTTCCGTTTTGCTGCAATCGTTTCAAAAGTGCTTCACGATATTCTTTTTTGGTAACTTTAGTGATATATTCTTCGGTAAATTTAGCGTTTACGCTTTCTTCTTTGGTAACGTATTGTTGCAATTTTCCATAAACAGTTTCTTTGTGTAATTGCCCACGAGGTGTAAGTTGAATTTTTTGATTTGTTCCACCACTTTTTTTAGTGATGTTTTTATTCTTGGTAACAACTTTATTTTTAGCTTTATAGGAAATCAAAATACTTTCGAGTTGTTTTTTTGCTTCTTCTCTAAAGTTTTTCATTGGTGATTTAAAGCGTAATTTGTTGTTTTTATCTCGCTCTAAATATTTGGTTTCTATTCCGTAAATCGCTTCTGCTTTTTTCTCACCTTGCGTTTTTGCATTTAAGTTATTCAAATATTGTATGTACACAGGTTTAGTAAAGGCAACTGTGATAGCGTCCATAGCGTGATGGCGATGGTCATTTCGTTTTGTCCAATCCTGAATTTTATATAAACGTTCTCCGTTTTTGCCTTCTTCCTCCTTGGTTAAACCTAATTTATAGTATTTGTCCCAATTGAGTTCTTTCATCACATCAACTAATTCCCAATCTTCACGAAGTTTATCGGTTACGCTTCCAATTGTTGCAGTTACATTTCTAGAAACTTCTAAAAGTATTTCTTTCGCTTTTTTGGCAATGTATTGGGTTTCTCTTAATTGACGGGCAATAAAATCTTCAGGAATATCACTATCAGCCATCAATAGTTTATTTTGTTTGGTTCTACTGATTTTTCCAAACATACCTTTTACTCTTTTTTCGAATTGGTCAAATTCTTCAGGAGTTAATTTTTCCTTTAAAAATGAATAGGCTGTTTTGTTACTTTTGTCAATATTCAACTGGCGTTCACAAATTATTTTGTTTGAAAAGCTATCATCAAATAAACGTGATTTTGGAATAATATGTTCAATATCATATTCTTTTGAAAATAGTTTTGATGGTTCGATGGGCTTTCCTGTATAAAGCGAAATCCCATCTGATTCTTTCCAAAGTTTATAACGAATAATATCGTTTCGGGTTACCCGATGGATTCCAAATTCTGTATGTAATAAATTTCTAATTTGTTCGTGTTCGGCCGTGCTTTTATTGATAGCCTTTGTCATTTCGCTTCGCTGTTCGTTGTTGTTTTTCAATTCACGAGCCAATTCTACACGAATTTCATCAGGTTTTCCCATTGTTGGGTCGGCAATAATGGCATTAATCACATTAATCATTTGATTAAGAATTTTCTCTACAACTGGGTTTCTTAAACTGTTTTTCTTGATCAGATCTAATGTATCTTTTAGAATTCTTTCATTATTTTGTTCTGTTGTCAATGATGATGAATGGTTGTAGCCAACTAATAAACAGGCTTTATCATAAATATGTCCGTCCATCAAATGTGACAAAACTTTTTTGATTGCTTTAGCACTCAAACTTCCGTAATCTGCTTGTAGATTGATATTCAAAAGAAAAGGAATATGATTTTCTTTGAAGCCAAATTTTTTAATTAAAGTTTGTTTCAATGATTCGTCTTCCTCTGTAGAATAAAGCAAATGCCACAATTGATAATAGGGTTGCTTATCAAAATCATTGCCTTGAATTTTGGGGTTGAAGTCTAGAATAGCAGTATTAATTCCCAAATCAACAAAAGCCGACTTGAAGATGTTTTTTATGTCTAAAGCGTTTAATTTTGAAAGGTCTAATTCGTCGTAACCTTCTAAAACTAAAATTTTTTCAAAAGCTTTGAAAACTGAAGAGTTGGTTCTATTGCCTTCAATTTTTTTAAAATTAACTGAGTATTCTGCTTTTTTAAGTCCACAAAAATTAAGTAATTGTGAATCAGTCATACTTTCTTTAAACAATAATTCTTGAGCAATCAATTGTTTTAAATCTTCATCTAAAAGGTACGGTTCTTTTGTAATTTCATTTTTTACAATAACATTGTTCAAATTCTGCCAAATTCTAAATTCTTGAAACAAAGGAGACGATTTAGGAATAGCTTTATGACCTTTTTCAAATTCACAATGGCTAATCAAATGTTTCTGGGATTTCAATTTACGTTGATAAAAAATTGTAATATCTCGAACTTCCGATTTTAACTTATCATTTAGTTCTGGATAAAATTGGGCTTGTGTTTCCCAAATTCTCTCAAATTCATCTAAATAATCTTGACGGTAGAAGACTTGATTTTTTAGTTTTGAATGAGCATTATTTTGAAGTTGTTTGTAG
>CAIOTL010000195.1 GCA_903861155.1 uncultured Bacteroidota bacterium | reverse complement strand
GATTCTGGAGTTATTTCCCAGGAAAAGGAAGTTAGAATGGGATTTCTGCGTCAAGATATCGATTTTGAACAAGGTAGAACGGTTCTCGAAGAGGCATACGAAGCCTTTACGGATATTAAAATTGTTGAAAAAAAACTGGAACAAATCAATCATCTTTTAGTCACTCGAACCGATTATGAAAGTGAGGAATATAGTCAAATCATTGAAGATTTATCCGATTATACGCATCGTTTTGAATTGTTGGGGGGTTATAATTATATTGGTGATACCGAAAAAATCCTTCTTGGATTAGGTTTTAAAAGAGAAGTTTTTAATGATCAAACCGAAATGTTTTCTGGTGGTTGGAGAATGCGAATTGAATTGGCCAAACTATTGTTGCAAGCCAATGATGTTTTGCTTTTAGATGAACCTACGAATCACTTGGATATCGAAAGTATCATTTGGCTGGAGAGTTTCTTGCGTAATTATCCAGGAGTTGTCGTGATTGTTTCGCATGATAAAATGTTTTTGGACAATGTGACCAATAGAACCATCGAGATTTCTTTGGGAAAAGCATACGATTTCAACAAACCGTATTCCGAATATCTGGAATTGCGACACGAAATTCGCGAAAAACAATTGGCAACGCAAAAAAACCAAGCCAAGAAAATCGAGGAAACCGAAAAATTAATCGAAAAATTTCGTGCCAAGGCTTCCAAAGCTTCTATGGCGCAATCGCTCATTAAAAAATTGGACAAAGTCGAGCGAATCGAAGTGGATGAAGACGATAACTCGGTGATGAATATTTCATTTCCAGTTTCAAAAGTTCCCGGAAGGGTGGTTGTCGAAGCCGAAGATGTAACCAAAAAATATGGTGAAAAAACTATTTTGAAGGACATTTCACTTTTAGTGGAACGAGGTAGTAAGATTGCATTTGTTGGACAAAATGGTCAAGGAAAATCGACTTTTATGAAAGCCATCGTCAACGAATTTGAATTTCAGGGAAATATTAAATTGGGACACAACGTGCAAGTGGGATATTTTGCGCAAAATCAAGCGGAATATCTCGATGGCGAAATTACTTTATTGCAAACAATGCAAGATGCTGCCTCTGACACCAATCGTTCTAAAGTGCGTGATATGCTGGGTTCATTCCTTTTTCGTGGCGATGAAGTCGAGAAAAAGGTAAAAGTCCTTTCTGGGGGCGAAAGAAACCGTCTGGCGCTTTGTAAATTGCTTTTGCAACCCATAAATGTTTTGGTGATGGATGAGCCAACCAACCATTTGGACATCAAATCTAAAAATGTCTTGAAAGCTGCCTTGCAAAAATATGAAGGAACATTGCTTTTGGTTTCGCACGACAGGGATTTTCTCCAGGGAATGTCGAATATTGTCTATGAATTTAAAGACCAAAAAATAAAAGAATATTTAGGAGACATTAACTATTTCTTAGAACAGCGCAACCTTGAAAATATGCGTGAAGTGGAGAAAAAAGGCATTTTAAAAACATCAGCTCCAAAAGAGAGCAATAAAACTTCGTATGAAGACCAGAAAAGAGGGAAAGCGCTTCAAAATAAATTGAGCAAGGTCGAAAGCCAAATCAAGCAACTCGAGAGAGATCTTCAGCACGACGACAAAATGTTGGCTTCAAACTATGATAAAAATATTGAAGATGCCAAATTTTTTATGGCATACAACAAGAAAAAATCCGAATTAGACAAACTCCTTTTAGATTGGGAAATCGTTCAGGAAGAGATTGATAACGCTGGGTTATAGAATCAGTCCAATCGTTTTTGAATGTGTAATTGCTTCGCTGCTGTTTGTGAAATAGCATACGGAGACGCCTAAAGTTTCTAGGTTTTTTAAAATAGTTTTTACTTTTTCCTTCTCTTGTTTTCCTGTTTTTCGGATGTAAACCGCTATAATATTTAAAGGGAAAATTTTGCAAATGGTTTCATATAAAAAAGGGTCCTGTTGCGAATCATCACCCAATAAAACGTATTTCAAATTAGGATAAAATTCCAGAATATGTTTTATTTTTTCAAATTTATGATTGTGTCCGCCCCCCCTAGCAGTCCATAAAAAATCGGTTAAGCTGGTTTTAATATTTTTGAGCAATAAAACGGCTTTTGGCATTTGATGAATTTCGGTAAATTTTACAATAAAGCGATATAAATTCCATTCGCTGCTCGAAACATAAAAAAAGGCATTTTGTTCAGCTTCATTATTTCTTCCTGATGAGCTAAGTGATTGATAATGAGTAACAACATCCTCAAAAACTTTTCTGGCATTTATATTTCGAAAAAGTAAAAAATATAATTTCTTGAATGGATTCAACGAGTAGGAAATTAAAAAAGTATCATCAATATCCGAAATAATTCCTAAATTTTCTTTTTTAGGACGAATGTAACTTTCCTTTGATGTTATTGTTTTGTTTTCAAAAACAATATTTACAGTATAATCAATCCATCCATATTTTTCGCTTTCTTCTAATGGCACGCAAAATTTAAAATAGCCGTCAAGGAGTGTTTTGGTATGAATTTTCGAGTTTTTATATTCGAGATAAACATCTGCATTGGATTGCGTTTTAATTCTAAATAAACTGATTACTGAAGTTGCATTTTTGAAACTTTTTTTTCTAAAGTCGTAGTCTTTTTTTTTTGTTGGTTTAAAAACGTGCCCCATCACTATTAGTTCCTGTTCATTTGCATATCCCCGATATAATTTTAAAATGGGCTTCATTGTAAGAGATTTTGAAGTGTCAATAAAATTAACTAAATTTAAGGAATAAACGAATTTAAACTTTGAAAAAGAATATAATAATTGTTGTTAATCCAATTTCTGGAGGTATCGATAAATCAGAATTTATCAATGCTATGAAGATTTTTGCGTTCAATGAAAATCTGAATCTAATTCAGTATGAAACATCGGGTAAAAATGATATGCAAAAAGTAAAAATACTTTACGATAAATATTTACCTGAAAGAATTGTTATTGTAGGCGGCGATGGAACCATAAAAATGGTTGCCGAAGCGATAGAAAGTAAAGTAGTAATTCTCGGAATTTTGCCTGCTGGTTCAGCGAACGGATTATCGGTAGATTTGGATTTAATGAGAACATTAGATGAAAATATGGGTATAGCTTTCGGTAATAATTATATAGAACTGGACACAATTGACATTAATGGCAAAAAATGCTATCACTTAAGCGATTTAGGATTGAATGCGGAACTTGTCAAGAACTATAAAAAAAGTGATATTCGAGGAAAATGGGGTTATATTTTGCAAGTACTTACTACTCTGATGGATTTGGGAGAGCCATTCAAGGCAACGATTACAGCCAATAATCAAACCTTAAAATCCGAGGCGAGAATGATTGTTATTGCCAATTCAAAAAGATATGGAAATGGAGTAACTATCAATCCTAGCGGTGTTATGAATGATGGAAAGTTTGAACTGGTAATAATAAAAAATATTGACTTGGTTGTTTTCG
>CAIOTL010000194.1 GCA_903861155.1 uncultured Bacteroidota bacterium | reverse complement strand
TTATATATTTGTAAAAAAATATAATTACTTATGAAAAAAATAATTTTATCGGCTATTATGTTAATTGGACTAGCATTTACGGCTCAAGCTCAGGAAATTTCAGAAAATGCTCTTGGACTACGTTTAGGCGACAATTCAGGTTTTGGAGGGGAAGTTTCCTATCAGAGAGGATTGTCTCACAACAATCGTTTGGAAATGGATTTAGGGTGGAGAAACAGAACTAACTATAATGGTTATGATGACAAAGCAATCAAATTGACTGGTATATACCAATGGATTTGGAACATTGATGGTGGCTTCAATTGGTATGCCGGTGTTGGTGGTGGTTTAGGTAGCTATAAAAATTCTGTGAACAGCAGTGTATTTGTTTTTGCTGCTGGAGACATCGGTATTGAATATGGATTTAAAGAAGTTCCGCTATTAATTTCATTAGATTTGAGACCAGAAATTGGTAGTAGTGATTATTACAATAATAGCTACGGTTCAGATGTTGCTTTAGGATTACGTTATAAATTCTAAAATAATTGATAATAAATACAATCCCGTTCAGTCTAGTATGAACGGGATTTTTTATTTAATAATAATTTCTTTTTTAGAATTTATTCTAACTACGCAATACGGATTGGTAATAACCTGTGGAACCACTGTTTCTGATTCAGGCAAAGTTTCCTTTACCGTGACGATTATTTTTTTATCAGTTTCGATGGCGCTTCCGACTCCTATTTTATAGCCTCCAGTAGATTTTTCGCCCATATTCAAAACAATAAAATTTGAAGTTTGAATGTCGTTCGGTTTGATTTTATTTTTCAATTTTTTGTCATTTTGCAGCATTGCAATTTCCTTTTCTTCGGTTAAAATTTCAAAGAATCGAATGCTAGCTCCGCCATCAGATTGTTGGGTCAAAATTTCAAACAAAGGTTTTTTTATATTAGTTTTTGTAGATGTAGCTCCGCAAGAAACCAAAATTAATGTTAGTAGTAAAAGACTTATTTTTTTCATAAAAATCTATTTATGGCTCTTTGATACAAATCCTCGTACAATGGCAAAATATTTTTGATGTCAAATTGTTTTGCTACTGATAAAGCATTCTTTTTAAATTCAGTCAAAACGGTGTCGTCCTTCAGAATTTTCAATGCATTCTCGGCCATTTCCTTGTTTTTTCCCACATTGCTCAAATATCCTGAAATACCATCAAAATTTACTTCAGGCAAACCTCCTGAATTACTAGAAATCACGGGAACTCCCCAAGCCATTGCTTCAAGTGCAGCAAGACCAAAACTTTCAGTTTCTGATGGCAACAAGAATAAATCACTATAACTTAAAATCTTATCAATTTCATTGCTGTTTCCAAAGAAAATCACTTTATCCTGAATTCCCAATTCTTGACATAAATATTCGGCTTTTTCCTTTTCAGGACCATCGCCTACCATCATCAATTTGGCAGGAATTTGTTGCTGAATTTTATAAAATATTTTAATCACATCAGGAATTCGTTTCACCTTCCTAAAATTGCTGATATGCGTAATAATTTTCTCGTTTTCTGTTGCCATAACTGAACGACGACAGGAAATCCTTGGATCAATTATGTTTTTATCTAATTCTATGAAATTTGGAATTACCTGAATTTCGTTTTTTATATTGAATAATTTAAGCGTATCTTCCTTTAAACTTTGGGAGACCGAGGTCACAAAATCTGACTTGTTAATGCTGAAAGTCACCGCGGGTTTATAGAAAGGATGATTGCCCACCAAGGTAATATCAGTTCCATGAAGTGTTGTTATCATCGGGAGATTTATGCCTTCATCCGCCAACATTTGCTTGGCCATATAGCCCGCATAAGCATGTGGTATGGCGTAATGAACGTGGAGCAATTCTATTTTATACAACTTCACCATATCGACTAATTTGCTTGACAAAGCCAATTCATACGGTTGAAAATGAAACAATGGATATTCCGGAACGTTGACTTCGTGATAATGAACATTTGGGTTCAACAATGCTAAACGAACAGGTTGACTATAGGTAATAAAGTGAATTTCGTGACCACGACGTGCCAACTCAAGGCCTAATTCTGTTGCGACTACTCCACTTCCACCAAAAGTTGGATAACAAACAATTGCTATTTTCATATAAATATTTTAATGCTACGAATTTAGGTAAAAAGAAATAGTGGTGGGAGAAATTTACGATAAAAAATAGAATCTACTTCACGATTGCATCCTGAATTATCTTCTGTATATATTCCCTGATATTTTCTCTGGATAACATATTTACTGGACTTGAAGAAAAAATTCTATTTGACAAAAATACATATACAATTTGGGTTTCAGGATCAGCCCAAGCCATAATTCCAGTAAACCCAGTATGTCCAAAACTTTCTTCGGAAACACATCCACATGTGGGACCTTTTGTGTCTGGTAATTGCGGTTTGTCGAAGCCTAATCCTCGACGATTCCCTTCGGCACAGAAATAGCAGGTATTGAAATCATCAAATGTTTTTTCGGAAAAATATTGATGGTTCCCATAATTCCCTTTTTGAAGATAGAGTTGCATCATTTTGGCAACATCCATAGCATTCGAAAAAATTCCTGCGTGACCCGAAACACCACCTAATAATGCCGCCGATAAATCATTTACATAACCTTGCAGAATTTGATGACGAAAATAATTGTCAATTTCTGTTGGAGGAATCCTATTTTTATCAAACTTTTTCAATGGATTAAAGGTGGAATTATTCATTCCCATTGAATGATAGAAATTATCTTGAATTAAAACATCCAAGGTTTTACCCGTTGCTTTTTCCAAATAATCCTTAAGAATCATAAAAGTAAGATCACTGTATCTATATTGTTTTTTTACTAATAATTTACTGTTTATAATCATTTTCATTATGGAGTCATTGAAATCACTTCTAATATAAAGACTATCTCCTACCTGTTTTGAAAACAGATTATTGGATGTTTTTCTATAATATTTTTCAGATAACGTATTTGATTTTTCCAATGTTGCCTTATAAAATGGAATCCCAGGCACAAGCCCAGCATAATGAGATAATAATTCCTTGAAATAAATATCTTTTTTATTCGAATCTTTAAAATCAGGCAACATGGTTGCTAATGTTGTTTCCAAATTAATTTTATTCTGATCATATAATTGCATTATGTTGGGCAAAGTCGCAAGTATTTTTGTCACTGAAGCGATATCGTATAAATCGTTGTTGGATACTTTTATAAGATCGTCATACGTGTGATATCCATATGATTTTTGATAAATAACTTTTCCTTTTCGGGCAACAAGAACTTGAATTCCGGGAGTCATTTTGCCATCAATTGCTTTTTGGGCAAAATCATCAATCTTGGATAAAATCACTGGATTCATACCCACGTTTTCGGGAGAAGTAAATCCTAAACGATTTAGTTTTTCTGTCGATAAACCATCATTAACCTTGAAGTTGGAACTTATGGAAACTGGTAATTTTCCTTTAGCTTCAATAGCTCCAAAAATAAGTTCAGCCGAAACGATTTGGGCAACATCCGAGTTTTGATAAGAAACCACCAATCCTGCTATATTGTCAAAATTGGCAATGTGCAATAGCGAATAAGGTTTTGCCATAACATCAAGAATTACCTTGTTGTTTTTGGCAATTTCTTGCAACCAAAATAATTCTTTAAAAGTAAAATCTTGATCTGCCCAAGCCTTGTCAGACTTATGAAATCCGACAATCACGGTGTCAAATTTTTTCAACTTCACGTTCAAACTATCAATAGTATTACTGGAAACTTCAGTGATTTCGGTATATTTTTTTAGAGTCGAAACAAAAGAACTATTATCTCCATCTCCTAATTTCACATAGGCAATCTTATTGTTTTCCAAATTTTTAATGGGAAGAATTTCATTCTTATTTTTTAATACCGTAACGGCATTTTCGAATAATTGATATTGTAATGCTTCATTGGAAGAAGGATTCAAATCTTGATATAAATTTTTCGTTTCGATTGGTTTATACTTATTTAAACCTGCCTTAAATTTGTAATGTAAAATCTTTTTAACTGAATGAGCCAAACGTTCTTCGGTGATGTTTTTTTCTTGATAAGCCTGACTAATTTTTTCAATTGAAGCAGGAACATCTTCAGGAAAAAGTAAAATATCATTGCCCGCTTGAAAAGCTTTTAACTCAATTTCTCCAGGTAGCAAAGGAATATTTTCATTTTCCCTGTAATTACTAACGCCTTTCATATTCAAAGCATCGGTAAAAATTAAGCCATCAAAACCCAATTCATTCTGAAGTAAATTAGTGACCACATTATAAGAAAGTGATGTTGGATAATTAGGTTTTGGTTCTAAGCTTGGCACTTCAAGATGCGCTACCATAACTGAAACCAAGCCTTCGTCGAACATTCGCTTGTAAGGATACAATTCAACCTTATCCAAATGTTCGCGTGAAAGTGTAACCAATGGTAAAGTAGTGTGAGAATCTGCCGAAGTGTCACCGTGACCAGGAAAATGTTTCCCGGTTGAAAAAACACCTTGATTTTGAATCCCAGTCATTAAGGCAATGGCTTTATCGGCAACATTTACTTTATTTTCACCAAAAGAACGACTTCCAATAATAGGATTATGGGGATTTGTGTTGATATCTAAAACGGGTGCAAAGTCGAAATTAACGCCCATTCGTTTGCTTTCTTTACCCATGTTTTCGCCAACTTTTTCCAGAAATTTTAAATCTTGAATGGCACCAAGTGTCATATTCCAAGGATAATGATAAGTAGAATCCAGACGCATGCTTAAACCCCATTCGGCATCAATGCCAATGAATAAAGGAATTTTAGATTTTGACAGAAAACGATTGGTTAAAATTGCCTGACGAACTGGCCCGCCTTGAAAGAAAATTAATCCTCCAACTTTATTATCGGTGATTAATTTATCGATAGATTTAACGTGAGTGGAATCTTTGTTAGAATAAGCGGCCACCATAAAAAGTTGGCCTATTTTTTCTTGTAAAGACAGTTTGGAATAAATACTGTCAACCCAATGATTTTCAGTATCAGAATCTTTGAAAAAAAATTTCCTTTCGGATTTAAAATGCGGAATATAAATTACAGAATCTATAGGTAAAACTGGTTTTACAAAAGGTTGTTGTGATACTATAATGCTTTTTTTGGTTGCACAATTAGTCACTAAAAACAACAAAATGATGAACAATCCAATTCTACCAAGGAAAATTTTCATTGATTTTTTTAGTTTTAGAAAAAACGACTGTGCCAACTATCAATTGCAGGAACTTCCCAAGATTCGTTATATTCTTGAATGTTGTTTACCAAATTATTGAAAACGATAGTGTTTTCGGTAACGGCTTTTTCTTTTGCCATTTTTTTGAAATCAATCAATGATTTGTGGGCAATATGTTCTCCATTCTTGAAAGTAACATTCATTTTGTCCAATAAATCAACATTGTATTTTTGTTCTAAATTTTGAATAAATTTCACAGAGGAATCTATGGAACAGCCTGTTGCAGCCTGAACTTCCTGATTTACGGCAATGATTATAAATCGATTGTATTTCAATTGATAGGAAGATTCAAGACCTATGCTGTGAGCTTCCCATTTTTCAAGAAAGGATTTTAAATCAACTTCTATTTCGGAAAATTCTGCATCCGAAAATTTTCTATTAGATTGATAAATCCAAATTTTGGATTCTTCGGGTAAATTTTCAAAAGGAACTAGCATCTTAATTATGGGTTATGAATTTTGAATTCAAAATTCGGGGTTTTAAATTTTAATTTGAAACTGTTTACAAATCGTGAGCATTTGCAATTAATTCGGCGATATCCATCACTTTTATTGTGCCTTCTTTTTCTTTATTTTTGATTCCGTCCGTCATCATGGTATTGCAAAAAGGACATCCGGCAGCAATAATATTAGGTTTGGTTTCTAAAGCGTCTTCAGTTCTTTCGATATTTATTTCTTTGTTGCCAGGTTCTGCATCTTTGAACATTTGTGCTCCGCCTGCTCCGCAACATAATCCGTAGGCACGAGAACGTTTCATTTCAACAAATTCGGCATCTAATTTTTGAATTAAATCGCGAGGTGCTTCATATACATTATTGGCTCTTCCTAAATAACAAGGATCATGAAAAGTAATTCTTTTACCTTTGAATTGGCCACCTTCAATAGTTAATCTTCCATCATCAAGCAAAGATTTCAGGAATTCAGTGTGATGTAAAACTTCATATTTACCACCTAATTCAGGATATTCGTTTTTTAGAGTATTGAAACAATGCGGACAAGCTGTAACTATTTTTTTGATTTCATACCCATTCAAAACTTCAATATTTGTCATTGCCTGCATTTGAAACAAAAACTCGTTTCCAGCACGTTTCGCTGGATCACCAGTACAACTTTCTTCTGTGCCAAGAACGGCAAAGGAAACATTAGCACGATTTAAAATTCGAACAAAAGCTTTTGTAATTTTTTTTGCTCTATCATCAAAACTTCCTGAACATCCTACCCAAAACAAAACTTCGGGTTGTTTGCCTTGAGAAAGCATTTCAGCCATTGTTGGTACTATTAAAACTTCTGACATTGTGTAATGTTTTTCGGTTAATTGTTTAATCGGTTAAACAATTAACCTATTAATTTTCGTTTTTCCAATTCAATCGATCTTGTTGGTTGTATTGCCAAGGTGCTCCATTATTTTCGATATTAGTCATCATAGCATTTATTGGCGTTGGAGCAGCGCTTTGTTCCATAACCATATAACGTCGCATATCTATAATAATCGAAAGTGGACTAATATTTACAGGACATTCCTCAACACAAGCATTGCACGAAGTACAAGCCCATAGTTCTTCGGCCGTGATGTAATCGTTTAACAATGATTTATTATCTGGTACAAAAATGCCTTTATTGGTATCAATATTTTTTCCAACTTCTTCAATTCTGTCCCTCGTAGCCATCATAATTTTACGTGGAGATAATTTCTTTCCGGTAATATTTGCAGGACATACCGAAGTACAACGGCCACATTCGGTACAGGTATACGCATTCATCAATTGCAACCAATTTAAGTCCTGAATATCGTTTGCGCCAAATTTACTTGGAACAGCATTTTCGGTTACAGATACTGCCGCATAAGGATCGGCGTTGGAATCCATCATTAATTTTACCTCATTAGTAACAGATTCTAAATTGCTCAATTGTCCTTTTGGATTCAAATCAGCATAATACGTATTTGGAAAAGCCAATAGAATATGGAGGTGTTTTGAAAAATATAAATAGTTCATAAAAATCAAAATACCAATAATGTGCAACCACCAAAAAAGTTCATTTAAGAGCATTACTAACTCGTTAGAAGTGCCATTAAATAAAGGTTCTATGAAATGGCTAATAGGAAAACTGCCTGCTTTTATAAAATGAGAGAAACCTCCTGAAATGTTTTGCAAATGCAAATCGGAAGCGTTCATCAATAAAAATAAAGACATTAGAACTACTTCGAAATAAAGGATATAATTGGCATCATTTTTTGGAAAACCGGTCAAATCTTTGCTGGCGAAACGTTTTAGTTTGATGATATTTCTTCTGATCCAAAAATTAAATACGGCAACCAGAACCAATAAAGACAATATCTCGAATGAACCAATCAACATATCGTAGGAAGTTCCCAAAAAGGCAAAAATTCGATGCGTTCCAAACAAACCATCAATGATGATTTCTAATAATTCTATATTGATGATAATAAAACCAACGTAAACAATGATGTGAAGGATGCCGGCTACAGGTCTTCGAACCATTTTTAATTGTCCAAGGGCAATCATTGCCATATTTCTCCAACGCGCTTTAGGATTGTCTTTTCGATTTATGGCCGTACCTAGATTTATGTTTCTCGTGATTTTTTTTACATTGGAATAGAAATAACCAAAGCCAAAAACCAGTAATATCGCAAATAAAATATTGTCAAAATAGCCCATAATTGCTAGTTTTTAACTTTTGAAACCGTATCGTTAACTGGTGCAACATAAGGTTTATTTTTCTTTCCAAAAAAAGAAACATTGACATATCGGGTTGGGTGAAGCCTTACGTCTTCTAATAATAATTCCAGTTCCTTTGAAGTTTTCGCTAAATTATTATACAAAGCTTCGTCCTTCAACATCTTACCCATCGTGCCTTTTCCTGCCTGAAGATCAGCCATCATCTTATCGACATTTGCCAATGTTTTTTGGAGATCTTTTACTGTTTTTCCTATATCTGCCTTATTCAAGGAATCAGAAATTTTAGAAAAATCACTTGAAACTTTATTAAAATTGCTTACAACTTCTTTTATTTTTCCTTTGTTATCGTCTAAAATCACGTTTAAACTTCCGGATGCTTTATGAAATTGTTCGATAGTTTTACTTAATTCCGAAAGACTTTTTTTTACATCTTCTTGTCCTTTCTTATCCAAAACATTGTTAATTCCTGAAATTAAAACATCGGCATTAACCATTAACTTCTCGAGTTTTTCTTGAACAGGAACTAACCTTTCACCAACAGAAGCAGTCAATCCTAATTTAGTGTTTCCAAGAAGTTTCTGACCATCATCTGCTATGGTTTTATCATTAAAATTTGGAATTATAGCGATTTGTTTTCCACCAATAAAACCAGGCTCATATATACTTGCTATACTTGATTTAGAAATAGGAAAATCAGTTTTTAATTGTAATTCAACTAGTAATTTTCCAGTATTTTCAATTAATTTAATGCTATTTACTTTACCAATCGTCAAACCATTTATAGTAACGGCAGCTGATTTAGTCAAACCCTCTACATTATCATACTCTACAAAAAATGTTTTATAATTGGTAAAAAGGTCTCTCCCTTTTAGAAAACTGTATCCCCAAATAAATAGTAGAATAGCCGAAATGACCAATATGCCAGTTTTTATTTCTCGTGTTAATTTCAAAATATAAGTATTTAGACAAATTTAATATAAAAAATTTAAACTTGTTGTTAATTAATTATTGAGCGCATCTTCAACGCTAATTTTTTCTCCTTTTTTGAATGCAATTAAATAGGCAGAATCATATCCTTTTAATTTTACTTCCTCCAACTGCTTTTTGGCTTCATCGTAATTTGAAGTTCCTCCGTACATATATTTATAAAATTTATTTTCCGAAACCATCGAAATTCCTTTCAATCCCTTGAAATTTCTGGAAGTCAATTCTATTTTTTTTAAACTTGTCGAAAGTTGTACTTTAAATGTAATATCTCCGGTAACCATCCTGTTTTCAGCTTTTTTTATAGCAGGATCTTCAATAGACAGTTTAGACTTCAGAGAAGCCGAAGTATCTTTCATCGATTTTTCAGTGATTTTTCGAAATGGTTTTTCTGAATCGTTATCTGAATTTCCGTTGCCAAAATATTCGTTTTTATAACTAACAATCGCCTCCGCAATTGCCTTTGCTCGGTCATTTTGGCCTTCTTCCGATTCTAAAACATTGGCCTCAAAAGGATTAGAAACAAAACCTGTTTCTATTAAAACTCCTGCCATGACAGAAGCATCTAATACCCATAACGGCTCTTGTTTAACACCCCTGGATTTTATATTATAATTTAGAAAATTGTCTTGGATTTTTGATGCAAAATTAATACTGTTTGTTAAGTTATTTTCTTGTATTAATTTTAAACCAATCAATGTTTCTGGGTTGTTTGGATCAAATCCCTTATAAGTTTGTTTGTAATTATCTTCTAAAAAGATTACCGAGTTTTCTGCTTTAGAAACCTCAAAATTCATATTGGCTCTGGTCATTCCCATAACATAAATTTCGGTACCAGCAGCAGCAGTGTTATTATTGGAATTGCAATGAATACAAACAAATAAATCGGCTTTTGCTTTATTTGCAATGTTTGCTCTATCTTTTAATGTTACGAAAACATCCGTTTTTCTGGTATAAATAACCTTAATTGCAGGATTTTGTTCTAAAATTTTTCCCACTTTTAATGTTATTGCAAGTGCAATATTTTTTTCGATATGTCCATAATGTTTTGTTCCTGAATCATGACCTCCATGACCCGCATCCAAAATCACCTTAAAAACATTGGCTTGGCCAAAAGCAACAAAAGAAACTATCGACAAGAAAAAAGTAAACAATACTTTATTTTTATAAAACATAGGTATAAAACTATTTTAATTATATTTAAAAACTCAAGGTTTTAAATTTATTAATTGATTATTTTTGACAAAAATTTATATGTAAGTTTGACCCATCAATAAACGAGCCGAATTTTTACAAAAATAGCATTAAAACCTTTGAATACAAACTTATTTAATATCGTTTTATTATCAATTTTCCTAACAATTGGAACTTGCAAATTATATTCACAGGATATAACTAAAAAAACGACAATCTTACTCGCCAAAAATAAAAAAGAAACTACCGGTTCTATAGATAAAAAAGAAAAAGATACCATTAAAAAGGATACTGTCAAACTCAAGGCATTTCTTGATGGAAAAGTAAAATACAAAGCCTTAAAATACGCGAAAATTGAGCAAAAGAAAAAACTCATAACCCTTTATGACAAAGCCGAACTTTATTATCAAGATATTGAATTGAAGTCAGGAATCATAGTGATGGATTATGCAAAAAATGAAGTCTACGCAGGCCGAATCAAAGATTCAACTGGAGCTTATATCCAATTCCCAAATTTTAAACAGGGAAACAACATAATTGAACCCGATTCAATTCGATTTAATTTCAAAACAAAAAAAGCATTGATTTGGAATTCAAGATCCAATCAAGGCGAATTTAAAATTAAAGCATCAATCACAAAAAAAGAAAATGACTCTGTTTATTTCTTAAAAGGAGCTCGATTTACTACCTCCAAAGACGTTGATAATCCAGAATATTATTTTCAGACGAATAAAGTTAAGTTTATACCTGGCAAGAAAGTGGTCACAGGCGTAACTAATATGGTAATTGCAAATGTGCCCACCCCAATTGCATTGCCATTTGCTTTTTTTCCGATGAGTAAAGAAACAAGTGTATCCGGGATTATTTTACCAAGTTATAATGACTCGAATACCAGAGGCTTTTCACTTCAAAATGGAGGTTATTACTTTGCATTGAGCAATCATTATAATTTAACTGCCATGGGAGATTACTACACCAATGGAAGTTATGCCCTTCGATTTGAATCAGCTTATGCAGAACGTTACAATTATAGAGGAAATATCAATATACGATTCGAAAATTTGATTAACAGTGAAAGAGGTTATCCTGATTATTCGAAGCAAAATATTTATAACATTCAGTGGTCGCATTCAAGAGATTCCAAATCAAATCCAAATTCTAGTTTTTCAGCCTCAGTAAACCTTGGAAGCAGTAAATATTACCAACAGTCTATAAATCAATCAAATGTTGGTTCTAACCTAAATAATACATTAAGCTCTTCCGTTTCTTATAGTAGAACATTCAATGGTTTGCCACAAGCCCGATTATCGTTAACTGCAACACATTCGCAAAACACTCAAACCTCGGAAATCAATATGTCCTTGCCAAACGTGCAATTTAGCGTTGATCGAGTTTATCCTTTTGTTGGTAAAGACGGACTAAAAAAAGGTTTTTTCAAGAATATAAACTTGCAATACAACTTAAGTGGTATGAATAGTTTCACCACTACGGATTCCTTATTTTTCAAGCCTCAAATGTTTAACAATGCCAAAGTTGGTCTTCAGCAGACTATTCCGTTAAGTACCAATTTTAAATTATTCAAATATTTTAGCGCCTCCTCTTCTTTAAATTATGATGAGGTTTGGTACATAAAAACTCTTAAAAGAAGCTATGATGCGAGTCAAAGCAAAGTGGTCGACCAAATAGTTAACGGTTTCGACGCTTTTAGAACTTATTCCTTTTCTTCGAGTGTGGGAACTACTATTTATGGAACCTTTAATTTTGGCGAGGATAAATCAATACAATCCATTCGACACGTGATGCGACCTTCTATTTCGTATAGTTACACTCCTAGTTTTGCCAAATATTACGACACTTATGCTACTGATGCAAGCGGAACAATGACAAAACAATACACGCGATTTGAAGGTGGTGTTTTTTCTCCCCCTCAGTTATCAAACTCTAACACTCTTGGGTTTGATTTAAGTAACACTTTTGAAGCAAAAGTGGCCGATAAAGACACGACAAAAACCGAAGCCAAGAAAATTATGCTTCTTAACAATTTGAATCTTTCGACAAGTTATAATCTTGATGCTGACGGAAAAACCTCGCTTGCGTGGTCTCCTGTCAGGGTAAGCGGTGGGACGCAGCTGTTCAACAAGAAGATGAATGTCAATTTTGGCGCCACACTAGATCCTTATGCCATTGATAATTCAGGAAAACGAATTAATGTTTATAATATTGACAATGGAGGAAGTCTGTTTAGAATGACAAGTGCCAATATGACTTTGAACTATTCTATTTCAAGTCAAAAGGATGAAGCGACTAAGAAAGACAAAAATGTTCAAGGCCAAAGAAATGGTGGTCGAGACGATGATTTATTTGGAAAAAACACCGATATAAATGATCTCAGCAAAAGTCAATTTAAAAATAAAGATGATGATGGGGTTGATAAAATCTCGGAGTTTTTCAGTTCAAAAATTCCTTGGGACATGACATTTGCCTATTCCCTTACCTATGGCGATGTTAATCGAGAAAATAAAATTATTTCAAATTCTTTGATGGTTTCGGCTAATACTAGTTTAACCCCTAAATGGAAAACAGGCATCTCTACGGGATATGATTTTGTCCATAATGGAGTTACCTTTACTCAACTTCGTTTTGAGAGAGATTTATTAAGTTGGAGAATGAGTTTTAATTGGACTCCTTATGGAACAAATGCCAATTGGAGTTTCTTTATTGGAATAAAATCAGGTGTTTTAAGCGACATAAAATGGGATAAACGAAGTACTAGTAACAGGTAAATTATGTTTCATCAAACAATTAATCATCAAAATTTATATTTTAATTTATGAAAAAAATAATTTTTACAGAAAATGCTCCTGCTCCAATTGGCCCATACAATCAAGCAGTTCTTAAAGGAAATACACTTTATACTTCAGGGCAAATTGCTATAAATTCATCAACTGGAGAGTTGGTCTCGACAAACATTGAAACTGAAACCAAGCAGGTAATGCAAAATATGAAGGGAGTTCTTGAAGCTGCCGGAATGACATTTGAAAACGTTGTAAAATCAACGATATTTATTATGAATATGAATGATTTTGGAACAATTAATACAGTTTACGGTTCCTATTTTAACGAAAAAACCGCACCAGCTCGGGAGACGGTTCAAGTGGTCTGTTTGCCAAAAAACGCAAATGTTGAAATTTCTATGATTGCTATTCTTTAGAGATTTTCCTAAATTTCGGATTGGATTTATAGCAACAAAAAATCACTAATAATTACTTAATGAAGTAAAATAGTAGTGATTTTTTTTAGACATTAAACATTTTTTTCAAACTTACAACTAAAAAACTATTTGTTTAAAATATGATAAGCAATGAGCCCATCTATGGGTCTTCTCAGAACATTACCTAATTGTAATTCATATTTTTCGAAGGTTTGTTGTAATTCATCTTTTAAGTAGAAAGCTATCGATCCCACAAAATGGACAGGAACTTCTTTGCAATTATCATATTGTCTAATGTAGTTTTTTACAAAAGATTTCATTCCTTTCATGATTATTTTTTTACAAAACTCGTTTTCTTTATGTTGAATCAAGAACTTTGCAAAAGTGGCTAAATAAGCATT
>CAIOTL010000193.1 GCA_903861155.1 uncultured Bacteroidota bacterium | reverse complement strand
TTTTGATTATTCCAATTTACAATCAATTATTTCCCAATAAATTTCGCTTATTCTATGCAAGATCTTCCATTAGTCAGCGTAATTTGTTTGTGCTACAATCACGAAAAATTTGTGGTAGAAAGTTTAAATTCGGTTTTAAATCAAAGCTATAAAAATATTGAATTACTCATCGCCGATGATTGCAGCAACGATGAATCTAGAGAAATCATTGAAAATTGGCTGAAAAATCATCCAAATATTCTGTTCATTTCTAATGAAACCAATTCTGGAAATACCAAAACATTCAATAATGCATTACAATTTGCAAAGGGTGATTATATCGTGGATCTTGCTGCAGACGATGTTTTATTTCCTGATTGCATCGAAAAACAAATAAATGCCTTTTTGAATTCCGGATTCGAAAACACAGGAATTGTCTATGGAAACGCCGAGTTAATTTCAGAAAACAACGCACATCTTGGTTATTATTATGAAGTAAGTACAGAAAAAAAAACAATCGAAAAACCAGCATCGGGCGATATTTATTTGGCAATGCTTAGCCAAAGTAGCAAAATTTGTTCTGTTTCTTCGATGATAAAACGAGATGTTTTAGAACGATTAAATGGCTACGATGAAAATCTCGCCTATGAAGATTTAGACTTGTGGATTCTCGCTTCAAGAATCTACAATTTTGAATTTATAGATTCTATAATTGTCCAAAAAAGAGAGCTCGCAAACTCGCTTGGTTCCCAATTTTACAAAAAATCAGATGCTCGAACCAAGAAAATAAACCGTTCGTCATACCTAGTTATCAAGAAAGCAATAGCAATGAATAAAAACAAACAAGAAAACAAAGCACTTTTAAAAAGGCTTCACTATGAAATGATGAAAGCCTATAAAACACTTGATTTTCTATTATTTATGAAATACATTCCCCTCGAAATGCAATTGAGATTCAATTCCTAAAAAAAGAAGTATTGATACTTACTTTCCATAGTCAAAATACGCTATTTCATCTCCAATAAAAGTCAAAATAAACTTTTCCTGAAATAAACACAAAGCACCAATAAATAAATAAAATTATCAAAGGCTTGAGCCATCACAATTCCCTGAACACCGAAGCTTTTTATCAAGTAATCACTCAAAAAATACAAAACTGAGAGCGAAAATAATTCCGAAATTATGAAGGCAATGGTAAGTTTTTTGGCAAAAAATTGAAACCCCAAAATTAACGAAGATGCTTTTAAAACATCGCCTAGTAATTGCCCGAAAAACAAGTTGGTTACGGGCAAAAACTCATTGGTAAAAAGCAACTTAATAATGAAAAATCTCAAAAAATAAATCACGGTCAGGGCAACTACAAAAATGGGCAAAATGTTCTTGTAAAAACTCCAAAAAACTTTTTTAGTCTCCCAATTGTTTTTGGCTAAAGCCAATTTTGGCAAATAATAAACAGACAAAATAGTGGTCACAAAAAGCATATAATAAGTCGAAATTCTGCTTATTGTTTCCCAAAAACCAGCTTGTTCAATCCCAATTGTATGAATTACATTTTTCCGGATTGCCAAAAAAACCAACGGCCCAAAAACCGATGAAACCAATACCATCAAGGAATAAGAAGATAAATTCCTTATAATTTGAAAGTCAAATCGATGAAAGCGAATCGTTTTTAAAAAATTAATTTCTTTATTGATGAAATACGAAGTCACGAAAAACAATAATCCTGGCGAAATCACTATCGAAAGCAAAGCCCCCAAAGTTTTGTATTGCCAAATCATCAGAACGGAAACCATTAAACCTATTGCATTTCCAATAATATTAATCAAGATTACATTCTTGAATCTTCCCAAACCATTAATTACCGAAAGCAAAAAAATAGAAACGGCATACCAAGGCAAAGCCAAGGATATTGCCTTGAAAACAAACTGATACTCAAAATTATTTCCGAATATTTTATTATTCCAAAAGTCCGATAAAAAATACAAAATGCCACTTAAAATAACGGCAACAAACAACAAACTGATAAAAACAGTCGAAATTATTTTCTGGAGTTGACGTTTGTCTTCCCTCCTTTCGGCAACATATTTTACGATTCCACTTTGAAAGCCAAGAGTCGAAATGCTTTCTAATGAAGTTGAAAAATTTCTTAGATTTCCCACCAAAGCCATCCCGCTGGGACCAACAAAAACAGCCAATAATTTCGAAGTTATCAGTCCCGTTCCGATTTTTAACAGTACACTCAAACTATTTAAAGATGTGATTTTAAACAGATTGGTTTGGGTTATTTTTTTTATATATTCCAATTCAATATTGATTTAAAATTGCAATTATAAAATCAACTTCATCCTCCGTCAATACTAGACTCATTGGCAAACTCAAAACCTCATTGTGTATTTTTTCGGTAATGGGAAATGACAAATTATTCCAAGCATAAAAGGCTTTTTGCTTGTGCGTCGAAACGGGATAATGAATCATTGTTTCAATTCCGTTTATCAATAAATAGTGCTGCAAATCGTCCCGGTTTTTGGTTCGAATGACAAACAAATGAAAAACGTGATTCCCCGATAAATCCCAAAAAGGCAATGTTATTTTATCATTTTTAATTTCAGACAAATACCGTTTTGCTATTGATCTTCGCTTATTATTCTCTTCGTCTAAATGAGGTAATTTCACGTTCAAGAAAGCCGCTTGCAGTTCGTCCAACCTCGAATTTACTCCAATAAAATCATTGTAATATTTAGATTCGGAACCATAATTTCGCAAGGATTGGATGGTTTTTGCCAATGTGAAATCATTTGTCGTAACGGCACCGCCATCTCCCAAAGCACCCAAGTTTTTCCCTGGATAAAAACTAAATGCCGTGGCATTACTCAGGTTTCCGGATTTTATGGAATCTGAAATTGCTCCGTGGGCTTGAGCCGCATCTTCAATAACCAAAAGATTAAATTTCTTGGTAATTTCATTTATTTTATCCATTTCGGCTAATTGTCCGTAAAGATGAACTGCTAAAATCGCCTTGGTTTTTGGAGTGATTTTTTTCGAAATCAAATCTGGGTTAATGTTATAAGTTTCTATTTTTGGCTCGACCAAAACAGGTATTAAATCAGCTTGCAAAATAGCAAGAATACTCGCAATATAAGTGTTTGCGGAAACAATTACTTCGTCGCCTTTTTGCAGTTTTCCCAACTGTATATAGGCCTTGAAAATCAAAACCAAAGCATCGAAACCATTGCCAACACCTATGCAATGTTTTGTGCCGCAATAATTGGCGAAATTGGTTTCAAATGCTGCAACTTCGTTACCTAAAATATACCAGCCATTTGCTAAAACCGTTTTCAATTTTTCTTGAAAAGCAACTTCATAAGGCTCATTTATTTTTTTTAAATCAAGGAATTTTATCATATCAAAACGGTATCGAATAAACTACAATTAGCTGGTTCCACTTCGTAAAAATCTTGCACAATGGTACTTGCCCCGAAACTTTCTTTCCAATA
This sequence comes from uncultured Bacteroidota bacterium, assembly GCA_903861155.1. GTDB lineage: Bacteria > Bacteroidota > Bacteroidia > Flavobacteriales > Flavobacteriaceae > Flavobacterium. The sequence continues at coordinate 21,731 of CAIOTL010000193.1, read as the reverse complement.
AGACAAGCCATTATTCAACTTTCGTCCTTTATTTTCATTGGAAATTCCAAAATCAAAAAAGCGTTTTTCATTAAAAACTTCCTTGATTAAATGATAGAACAATAAATCAAGCCCGCCCATATCGTTTCTATCTTCATCCCCAGAAATATACTGGCAATGAGCCACGTTTTCGCTTTCGAAAACTGTCGTTCCGGCAACAATAATTCCATTTTCATAAACATTAAATTGCCGAATATTTTCTGGAAATAACACTTTCAATTTCGTGATTTCCTTTAAACTGTGTACTGGTTTTGTTTGGTGTTTCTTGGCTAAATTAGGGATTAATATTTCATTCCAAAAACCCTCAAATTCCTCAACTTCCTCAATTACAAAATTATTCGAAATTCCCTTTTGAATCCCTCTCTTTCTGAGTTTCGACAAAATGTTTTTCTTTGACAAGTCAATGACGGCAAGAGAATCTCTTCTTATTAACTGGGCATTCGCCAAAAACAAAGCGTAATTTAATTCTTCGGCAGGTTTTTGATGGTAAACGGAGGGTACTAATTTCAACTGTAATTTTTTAATTTTATTTTCATCCAAAAAAGATAAAATACTTTTGAAAATCTCAATAACCGAAGTTAATTTTGTCTTCTCACTATATATTAACCCCCCATAACTCAGTCCTTGATGCGAGAAAACTTCATTTCCTGCAACATTCGCAGGAAGAACGGCAATCAATTTTTCCTTGTCCAAAACAATCAAGGAATAATCCTGAAATCTATCCGAATGATAGTCCATAAAATCACGATCAAACAAGAAAGTTGCGTTCTTGGATTTGCCAATAAAGGCATTCCAATCTTGATAATCGCTATTTTGATATCGTTTGACAGAGAAATTTTTCACTATATGAATTTAGAATTTGTGAAATTAAGCATTTTTTATTTATGTTCTAAAACTGGCAAAACAATTTCGCTTATTCGGCAATCGAATGCAAATTAAATAATAAAACCTTTGTAACTTTGACGCCTTGCAACTTTCTCTCAAAAATGAAACAAATCACTTCAATCCAAAATCCATTCATAAAATCATTGGTGCTTTTGCAGGAAAAAGCAAAAACACGAAAACAATCCGGAACTTTTTTAATTGAAGGACATCGAGAAATTTCATTGGCAATCAAAGGCGGATACGAAGTTGAAACAATTTTGTTTTTGCCTGAATTAATTTCGGAAACCGAAGCTAAACATTTGTTCAAAAATGCCGAATTAATAGAAATCACGAAAGAAGTCTACCAGAAACTAGCCTATCGCGACACTACTGAAGGAATTTTGGCTGTAGCCAAAACCAAATCCTTGCAATTATCCGATTTAAAATTATCCAAAAATCCATTGATTCTTGTTGCCGAAGCTCCTGAAAAACCGGGAAACATTGGAGCATTATTGCGAACTGCCGATGCCGCAAATCTTGATGCAGTGATTATTGCCAATCCAAAAAGTGATTTATACAACCCAAATATTGTTCGTTCCAGCGTCGGCTGTCTGTTCACCAACCAAATCGCAACAGGAAAAACAGATGAAATTATTACTTTCCTTAATGACCAAAAAATCAATATTTATTGTGCCACTTTGCAAAATTCGACTTCATATCATACCCAAGATTACACGACACCAACCGCTCTGGTCGTCGGTACAGAAGCAACAGGTTTGACTAAAGAATGGCGAAACGCAGCCACCCAAAACATCATCATACCGATGCAAGGCGAAATTGACAGTATGAACGTTTCGGTGGCAGCTGCAATTTTGATTTTTGAGGCCAAAAGACAACGAGGATTTTAATAAAATTATGAATTATGAATTATGAATTATGAATTATGAATTATGAATTGTAAATTAATAATAGTAATACTTCTATTTCTCAATTTCAATGCGAATGCCCAGATTACTGAATCTCAATTAGATCAATTGGCCGAAAAAACCCTAAAAACTTTTAACGTTCCAGGAATTGCAGTGGCGATAGTCAAGGACGGGAAAGTGGTTCTCGCCAAAGGTTATGGTGTAAAATCAAATCTTACCAATGAAAAAGTGGACGCCAATACCCTTTTTGGAATTGCATCCAATAGCAAAGCATTTACAACTGCCGCTTTGGCAATGCTGGTTGATGAAGGAAAACTAAAATGGGACGATAAAGTGACGCAATATATTCCGGAATTCAAGATGTACAAGGACTATGTAACTCATGAATTTACCATTCGCGATTTATTGACACACCGAAGCGGACTTGGTCTTGGCGCAGGTGATCTGATGATTTGGCCTGACGGAAGCGACTTCAAACCCAAAGATATTATCCAAAATTTGCAGTATTTGAAACCCGTTTCGGCTTTTAGAACCAAATATGATTACGACAATTTGCTTTACATCGTGGCTGGTGAAGTCATCCAGAAAATAAGCGGCGAAACTTGGTGTGATTTTATTGAAACCCACATCATGAAACCACTAGAAATGAATGATAGTGCCGCTTCATTTGTCCGACTGAAAGACACCTCAAATGTTGTGGCTCCTCACGTTCCTACCAATGGAAAATTAAAAATAATTTCACGTTATAAAAATCAATCTTTCGACGCCGCTGCCGGAATATATTCGAGTGTGAACGATTTAAGTAAATGGATGATTATGCAATTGCAAAACGGAAAATACGGTTCCCAAAAACAGAGTAAATTGTTTTCCGAAAAGCAACAAAACGAAATGTGGCAGTTGCAAACCATAATTCCAGCTACAACAAAATTGCCTTATAACACACATTTTTATGGTTACGGTTTGGGCTGGTTTTTGAGTGATGTCAAGGGCTACAAACAAGTTACCCACACTGGCGGACTGGAAGGAATTGTCACTCAAACCACTTTATTCCCAGAATTAAATTTAGGAATTGTAGTTTTAACCAATCAGCAGTCTGGGGCTGCTTTCACAGCTATCACAAACACAATTAAAGATTCATATCTTAAAATTCCTTACAAAGATTATGTTGAATTCTACGAAAAAAGTGAAAAAGACCATATTTCAGAAGCTGGCAAAAAAATCGATGAAGTTTGGGCCACGGTTTTCAAAAATCAAAAAGATAAAGTAAAAATTGATCTAAAAAAATATGAAGGGTTTTATGTTGATAATTGGTTTGGAAAAATAGAAATTTTGAAAAAAAACGAAAAATTATATTTTAAATCTATTCGATCGCCACGATTAGTTGGCGAAGTTTTCTTCTATAAAGACAATACTTTCACCTTGAAATGGGACAATCGCAGCTTTAATGCCGATGCATTTTTATTTTTTGAATTGGACGAAAAAGGAAAATCGGATACGCTAAAAATGAAACCCATTTCTGAATTAACCGATTTTAGTTATGACTTTCAGGATTTAAATTTTGTTAGAGATAGAGAATAAATTTTGCCCAAAATATAATTCACAATTACAGTTTGCATATCTCATTAGTTATTGCTATTTTTAGAAATTGAACCATTTTTTATGTTAGAAATAGATTTAGAAAAAGAAAATAAGGCAATCGCGCAAGAATACAAAGAATTACTGCGTATTAGCTACCAAACACTAACTCCCGAAGACAAAAAACTCATTCGTAAAGCTTTTGATGTGGCTATGGATGCCCATAAAGACCAACGAAGAAAATCAGGTGAAGCCTACTTTTTTCATCCTATCGCCGTAGCAAAAATTGTAGCTTCGGAAATAGGTCTGGGTGCAACTGCAATTGCCGCTGCATTATTGCACGATGTTGTCGAAGATACCCCAATAACGGTAGAAGATATCGAGCGAATGTTTAATCCAAAAGTGGCTCAGCTAGTCGAAGGATTGACGAAAATATCGAAGGTTCAAAAGGAAATGAATGTCTCGATGCAAGCCGAAAATTTTCGAAAAATGTTGTTGACACTCAACGATGACGTTCGCGTTATCCTGATAAAAATCGCCGACAGATTGCATAATATGCAAACTTTGGAAACGATGGAAGATCATAAACAAGTCAAAATTGCATCCGAAACATTATATATTTATGCGCCGTTGGCTCATCGTTTGGGTCTATATAAGATAAAAAACAAATTGGAAGATTTGGGTCTAAAATATACCGAACCTACAATTTATAACGACATTGTAAGCAAAATAAAAGAAACCAAGGAAGAACAAGACGCCTATATAAAATACATTTCTGACGTCCTTAAAACTGCATTGGACGAAGAAAAACTAGATTATATCATCAAAGGAAGGCCGAAATCCATCTATTCCATTTATCGAAAAATGAAAGCCCAAGGCGTAGGTTTCGATGAAGTTTACGATAAATTTGCGTTGCGCATCGTATACAAATCAAAACCGCACGATGAAAAATTTCTGGCTTGGAAAATATATTCCATCGTAACAGATCATTATAGACCAAGTCCCAGCCGTTTGCGAGATTGGATTTCATCGCCAAAAACTACCGGTTATGAAGCTTTGCACATCACAGTTATGGGACCAAAAGGTCGTTGGGTAGAAATCCAGGTTCGTAGCGAACGCATGGACGAAATTGCCGAAAAAGGATATGCAGCTCATTATAAATACAAACAAGGCGCCACCGAAGAAAGCGGTTTAGATGTATGGCTTAATTTGCTGAAAGAGGCTTTGGAAAGCTCTGAAACTAATGCCGTAGATTTTGTCGAAGATTTTAAAATGAATTTATATTCCAAGGAAATCTTTGTTTTTACTCCGAAAGGAGAAATAAAATCATTACCAAAAGGAGCGACTTCACTTGATTTTGCTTTTAGCATTCACTCCGAAGTAGGAATTCGCACCCGAGGAACACGTGTCAACGGAAAATTAGTTCCTTTAAATCACGAGTTAAAAAGTGGTGATCAAATTGAAATCATCACCTCACAATATCAAAAACCAACCATCAACTGGCTGGATTATGTTACAACTTCAAGAGCAAAAAATAAAATTAAAAACGTCCTAAACGAAAATACCAAGAAAATTGCCGAGGAAGGAAAAGAAATACTCACCCGAAAACTGAGACATTTAAAAATCACTATGAGTGAATCGGTGGTCAATGAATTGGTTAATTTTTTCAAGTTAAAAACAAGTTTGGATTTGTTTTATCGTATGGGTGTTGGAGCCATCGAAAACCAGCAGTTGAAGGATTATGCCACACAAAAAAGTAACACCTTTATCAATTTTTTCAAAAGCAAAATCAAGCGTTCCGCAAGCACTGCTAGTGAAGACATTCACAAACAAGTTATCAGCAGCAACTATGACATGTTGGTTTTTGGTGCAGACCAGGACAAATTAGATTATAAATTATCTTCCTGCTGCAATCCGATTCCTGGAGATGAAGTTTTTGGATTTATAACGATAAATGAAGGTATTAAAGTCCACAAAAAAGATTGCCCTAATGCCATAAGTTTACAGTCTAACTATGCTTATAGAATTATTCTAGCCAAATGGATTGACTCCTCACAACAGGAATTTAAGGCAATTTTGCACATTACCGGTATGGACACGATTGGTCTGACCAACAAACTAACCAAGGTTATTTCGGATAATATGAACGTGAATATTCAAAGCATCTCTTTAAGCGGGGAAGCTGGGATTTTCAAAGGACAAATTGCTGTTATCGTTCAAAACAATACAATTTTAAAAAAACTAATCGACAACATCAATAAAATTGATGGAATCGAAAAGGTGAGTAGAGAATATAAAAATTAAGAAAAAATCATCCGTTTTGGTGGTTGAAAGTTTAGTTGATAAACTTTTGAACTCTTAAACTTCTAAACTAAAAAAATAAATTTATCTTTGCCTGATATGACACAAATTTCAACAGATAACAGTAAAAATCAAGAAATTGTAAAAAACGTTTTCACAATGTATCTTGAAAAAAAAGGACATCGCAAAACTCCTGAACGCTACGCCATACTACAAGAAATTTACGATAGCGAAGAACATTTTGATATAGAAAACTTATATATCAAAATGAAAAACAAAAACTACCGAGTAAGTAGAGCTACATTATACAACACTATTGAACTTTTGTTGGAATCTGCATTGGTTCGAAAACACCAATTTGGGCAAAATCAAGCCTATTACGAAAAATCCTATTTCGACAAACAGCACGATCATATAATTATGACCGATACTGGCGAGGTTATCGAATTTTGTGATCCGAGAATCCAAAGTATCAAAAAAACTATCGAGGAAATATTTGATATAGAAATCACCAATCACTCGTTGTATTTATACGGAACAAAAAGACAAAAATAAAAACAAACTAACTACAAATAACACATAGAATGACCGTAGATTTATTATTAGGATTACAATGGGGAGATGAAGGAAAAGGAAAAATTGTTGACGTTCTTACCTCAAAATATGATATTATTGCACGATTTCAAGGAGGCCCAAATGCAGGACACACTTTAGAATTTGACGGAATAAAACACGTTCTTAGAACTATTCCATCCGGAATTTTTCATAAAACGGCAGTAAATATTATTGGAAACGGAGTTGTAATTGACCCCGTTGTTTTTCAAAAAGAAATCGAAGGCTTAGCAAAATTCAATTTAGATATTAAAAATAAATTGATAATTTCCAGAAAAGCCCATTTAATTTTGCCTACGCATCGTCTGCTTGACGCAGCTTCGGAAGCATCGAAAGGTAAGGCAAAAATAGGTTCTACATTAAAAGGAATTGGCCCAACTTATATGGACAAAACCGGTAGAAATGGAATCCGAGTTGGCGATATCGAACTAGAAGATTTCAAGGAAAGATATCGTGCTTTGGCAGACAAACACGAGGAAATGATTGAATTTTACGATGTTGCCATTCAATATAACTTGGAAGAAATGGAAAAAGAATTCTTTGAAGCCATCGAAGAATTAAAAAAAATAGATTTCATAGACAGCGAAGAATATTTATTCCAAGCCCAAAAAGCCGGAAAAGCAATATTATGCGAAGGGGCTCAAGGTTCATTATTGGATGTTGATTTTGGAACTTATCCATTTGTAACTTCGTCAAACACCACCGCTGCTGGGGCTTGCACGGGTTTAGGAATAGCTCCAAATAAAATAAAAGAAGTATACGGAATTTTCAAAGCGTATGTAACTCGTGTAGGTAGTGGTCCTTTTCCAACGGAACTTTTTGATGAAGATGGAGCGACAATGGCGCGTGTTGGAAATGAATTTGGTTCGGTTACAGGAAGACAAAGACGATGTGGCTGGTTGGATTTAGTAGCTTTGAAATATGCCGTTCAAATCAATGGCGTAACCCAATTGATGATGATGAAGGGCGACATTCTTTCTGGATTTCCAACATTGAAAGTATGCACCGAATACAATTACAAAGGCAAGAGCATTTCTCATTTTCCTTACAACATCGAACCTGAAAATGTTAGTCCAATTTATAAAGAATTCAAAGGTTGGCAAGCTGATTTAACAGGAATGACAACTTATGCTGAAATGCCAATCGAGCTAAAACAATACATCAAATTCATAGAAGAATTTGTCGAAGTTCCCATAAAAATTGTTTCTGTTGGTCCTGACAGAAAGCAAACGATACTTAAATAAATGATACAAACGCTCTGAAATTCAGGGCGTTTTTTATACCTTTTTATGAAGAAAATTATTTTATTTATTTTCGTTTTAGCTTTTCCAATTTTAATTTCGTGTTCCAGATCAGAAACCGTTGTTACGCCAGTTCCTCAAACTGGATATGCCATTTCGGGTGTGAAAATTTTAAATTCGGGTAAACCAATTCAATTAATTGGAGCTAATGCTTTTCATTCGTTTGGTGCAAGTAGCGCCATCAATGATGATATGAAATCTTGGAATTTGGATATTGCCAGAGAATTTATTGGAAATATAAAAGAAAATCCTATAAATGGTGACGCAATTCAAGACTCAAATGGAAGTTGGCTGCATTCATTACAAAAAATAGTCGATGGCAATAGATTGAATAACCGAATCACAATTCTTTGCGCTTTTGGTTGGGATGGGACTTCGGCAACTTTATTCACAGGAAAAATGCCAACGCAAACTACTTGGTTTACTGATTATAAAACGAAGTTACAAAGTTGGGCAATTCAATTTAAAAACCAATCCGATGTGTGGCTTGAGGTTTGGAACGAACCTTATCGATTTGATAGAACTGATGGTTATACCGATGACATTTGGAGGAATGATATGAACGAAATGGTCGCCAATATTAGAAATACGGGCAATAAAAATATTATTCTCATTCCTTGTGCAGAACAAAGTCAGGATGAAAGTGTTTTGATAAATAAAGGAGCTTCATTTTTAGCCAACAAAACCAATATATTGTTTGACATTCACGCTTATGAAAAATGGCTTTTGGCAACTAACATTAATATTACAAGCCGATTAGATAATTTACAAACTAACAATTTACCTGTAATTTTTGGCGAGACTGCCCCAATAAATGCAGGCGTTCTTATGAATCCAGAATTTTTGGTAAACCAACTCTACAATCGAGGCAAATCAGTTTGTGCTTGGACTTGGAAATATGATGAAAATGATAAAGATGCATTGTTAACTTTAGCTGGATTACCTAATAATACCAACAATAATAATTGGGGAACAACGTTTAAAAATCTTAGTTCAAAAGCACGAAATCCGTAATTCAATTCATTGATGAATAATCCAAAAATAAAAATCCAAAAAACCGATTTACTTTCAGATAATTGGTATTTATTAAATAAAGTAACTTACGAGTATCAAAAAGAAGACAATCCAGTCGAAACTCATATTCGGGAAGTATATGACCGGGGAAATGGAGCGGCAATTTTGCTATACAATTCAATTCAAAAAACGGTGATTTTGACTCGGCAATTTCGATTACCAACGTATCTCAACGGCAATAAATCGGGAATGATGATTGAAGTTTGCGCCGGACTTTTAGATAAAGATCATCCTGAGCAATGCATCATTCGAGAAACAGAAGAAGAAACGGGTTATCGCCTTTCGACAGTTCATAAAGTTTTCGAAACCTATATGTCACCTGGTGCCGTTACTGAGATTTTATATTTGTTCGTAGGCGAATATGATGCAACAATGAAAGTTACTGAAGGTGGCGGACTTGCTTCCGAACAAGAAAACATCGAAGTTTTGGAACTCCGTTTCGACGAAACTTTTGCAATGATTCAAACGGGTGAAATTAAAGATGCAAAAACCATTATGTTGCTGCAATATGCTAAAATGAATAAGCTGTTTATTGAAAATTAACCTACTTTCTTCTTTAAATTGGGCAAGAAATAGCAAATTATTCCAATTAGAGGCAAGAACGAACAAACTTGATAAACGAATTGTATAGAAGTATGATCAGCAAGTATTCCAAGCAATGCTGAACCCAAAGCACCCATTCCGAAGGCAAAACCGTAGAAAAGTCCCGAAATCATTCCGAGTTTTTTTGGCAATAATTCCTGGGCATAAACAATTATAGCCGGAAATGCCGAAGAGATGATTATTCCAATAACTATCATCAGAACATCGGTATAAAAAAGGTTGGCATAAGGTAACATAAGCGCAAATGGAGCTGCCCCAAAAACCGAAAACCAAATAACATATTTTCTTCCGAATTTGTCTCCCAAAGGCCCGCCCATTATCGTTCCAATCGCGTAAGCAATCAAGTAAATGAATAGATGAAATTGCGCCTGACGTATCGAAAGATGGAATTTATCCATCACATAAAATGCATAATAAGTTGACAAACTTGCCGTATAGAAAAACTTGGAGAAAATCACGATTAATAAAATTGCAATAGAGAATTGCACGCTACGTTTTGGTAAATTGTGAAAATCCACGAATAGAATTTTATTGTTTTTTCTTAAAATCAGATGATCTTTGTACCAAAAAGCAATTTTACTGATTATCGCCAAGCCAATAACTGCAGCTATTACAAACCAAAGAATGTATTTCTGTGAATTTGGAACCACAATTAAAGCAACCAACAATGGAGCCAATGCGGTTCCTAAATTACCTCCAACCTGAAAAATTGATTGCGCCAAACCTCGTTTTCCGCCCGAAGCCAAATTAGAAATTCTTGCAGATTCTGGGTGAAAAATGGAAGAACCAGTACCAATTAAACACACGGAAATCAAAATCCAATAAAAATTATCGGCAAATGAGAGTGAAATTATTCCAGCCAATGAAAACAACATCCCATAAATTTGGGAAAATGGCTTTGGAAATTTATCGGTATAATAACCTACAAATGGTTGAAAAATGGAAGCCGTCAATTGAAAGGAGAACGTAATAAATCCAATTTGTGAAAACGACAAATTATAATTTTGCTTCAAGATTGGATAAACCGAAGGAATTATGGCCTGAATTAAATCATTCAATAAATGGGCAAAACTGATGGAAAAAAGAATGGAGAAAACAATTTTTTGAACTAAAGGAGAGTGGTCTTTTTTTGATACTGACTCGGTAGAAGTATTCATATTAGAATAATAAAATTGAAATGGTTGGAAATAATAATATTTGGCTACAAAAATACATTTTAAAAATAATGTAACACTAAATACCAAAATAGTAATGTGACAAAAGAAATTGGTATTCCAAAACCAATCATCATACTGCCTAATCTTGGCTTTAAACCGTAAGTTGTTGCCAATATACTTGCTGTTATCATTGGAGCCATTGCCGATTCCATAATAGCAACTTCAATCATTTTAGAATTTTGATTTAAAACTACTACATATAATAGATAGATAATGGTCGGGGTCAAAATGAGTTTATACAAAAGACCGAGCCCTAGAAATTTACAATGCTGGCTTCTACTTTCAAATCGCAATTGCAATCCGACAGAAATTAGTGCCATAGGGGTTACTCCGCTTCCTATCTTTTGCAAAAAATACTGAATCCATTGATGAAAATTAAAACCAAACACGTTCATCAAACAAGCCAAAATGAAGGTAATAAATGGAGGAAAGAATACTATTTTTTTTAAAATTTGACTATTTTTCTGTTCCCCTTTAGAATATAAAGTCGCAACAAGAATTCCCAAGGTAGAAAGAACTACAAAAGTCCCTGGCTGATCTATTAATATAGCCGTTTTCATCCCTTCGGCTCCATACAAAGCTTGTATTATAGGAAATCCCAAAAAAGAAGTGTTCCCCAGTCCGGCTGTTAAAATGAGACAGCCTGTAAGCTTTTTGGACCATCCATACCTATTTCCTAAAAAACGAAAAAATAACAACGAAAAAATAAATGTAATCCAAGCAACTCCTATTGGAAACAACAATTGATTATTCCAATGAATTTTTGGTATGTAATAAAGCGCCAATGCGGGAAGACAAAAATAAATTACTATCTTGTTTAAAGTCTTATAAATAGAGGTAGGAAACCATTTTGCACGTTGCAATAAAAGTCCCAAAAGTATATAAAAAAAGATTAGAATGAAGTTGATCATAAGCCCTCAAAGATATTGACTAATTTAGTGATTTCAGACGCAAAATTGTAAAAACAATTTTCTGAAGCCAAATTTATCATCTTATAATTCACTTTAAATGAAATGCCTATTTTACTAATTTTATTCACAAAAATAAATTTATCCATATTTAAGAGCTAATTTTACTCAAACGATTTTAAGTTTTGGAAAACGACAAAAACAAAAATTCTGCACTTCAGGAAAAAGATGGAATTTCTCCACCAGAAATTGTCAGTTTCAGTTCTGTGGAACAAATTCAGAAATTCAGAAAAACACAACCTTCCTCAAAGGAATTGGTTGATGGGATTTTGTCGAGAAATATTTCTGCCCTGAGTCGGGCGATTACTCTGGTCGAGAGTACCAATGCAAACCATTTGGCGAAAGCCAACGAAGTGATTAATGCATGTTTGCCATACGCCAATAAATCAATCCGGATAGGGATTACTGGCGTTCCTGGTGTTGGAAAAAGTACTTTTATTGAAGCTTTTGGAAAACATTTAACCGGTTTAGAAAAAAAAGTGGCCGTTTTGGCCGTTGACCCAAGCAGCACGATTTCGCACGGAAGTATTCTTGGCGACAAAACCCGAATGGAGGAATTGTTGAAAGACCCAAATGCTTTCATTCGCCCTTCGGCTTCAGGAGAAACTCTCGGTGGTGTGGCCCGAAAAACAAGGGAAGCCATTATTCTTTGTGAAGCTGCCGGATTTGACACCATAATTATCGAAACCGTTGGCGTGGGACAAAGCGAAACCGCAGTGCACAGTATGGTGGATTTTTTTTTATTATTAAAAATTTCTGGCGCTGGCGACGAATTACAAGGTATCAAACGGGGCATTATGGAAATGGCCGATGCCATTGTCATCAATAAAGCCGACGGCGATAATATCAAAAAATCTAATTTGGCAAAAGTAGAATTCAGTCGTGCATTGCATCTTTTTCCTGCCAAGAAATCAGGCTGGACGCCAACAACTGCAACTTGCAGCGCAATGACGCACGAAGGAATCCCGGAAGTTTGGAAAACAATCGAGAAGTTTCTTGAACTTGTAAAAGGAAATAATTCTTTCCGTGAAAAAAGAGCCGACCAAAATCAATATTGGATATTGGAAACGATTAACGAACAATTGAAAACCAACTTTTACAATCAACCGGAAATTCAAAAACTCTTGGATTCAACCATAAAAGAGGTGCAAAATGATGAAATTTCACCATTCGCAGCCGCCCAAATCTTGTTGAAAAAATATTTCAAAGATTAACCAAAATCTTCCTCTAACGAATATTGCCCACAGAATTTTTTATCGTATCGTGTTTCGTTTTCAAAACCCCATTTTCAACTGTAAAACCAATGCGAACTTCAGTATTTAGCGTATCTTTTAAACTAGAAGTTGCTTTTTCGACAATTACAAATGCTAATTCATATTCCCCATCTTGCAATTCCAACGTGGAATTGCTTTCGTCATATTGAATTTTAAAAACCTTTTTTCCTGAATCAAATTTCGTCTTCTTCCCGGTAGCTGCATATGAAGCTGATGCTGCGCCAGCGCCAGCACCACCAGCTAAATTACCCACACTCGAAACTGCTGCCGAAATAATGGCTCCACCCGGCAAAACTCCACCCAATAAGGAAGCACCTGATGCTAATGCACCACCAGCAGCATGTAAACCTTGGTTTACCTTTTCGCCGAAAGCACGACTCTCGTTTGACGACAATTCGTCGATGCTTTTGTTTGATGTATTCACTCTATAACCTTCATTTGATGGAAATAAAACGACACAACCACCTTCGACCAAGGTGACATTTATTTTTCCTGAATTTACTTTTTCTCCAAATGTTGCGCCTTGAGTTTGTTTTGGAACAGTAACATTCATTGATATTCTGTTTGGCATTCCACCATTTATGTTATTTACATTGCTCTTTTGACTGGTTTCTCCTGAAATATTTTCCATTCCTGAATTACCGTTACTCCTTTTTCCACCAAGTCTAGGGTTATCTTGTGCTTTTATATTTGTTAAGCAACACAAAACTAATGTCGTCACAAAAATTGTTTTTTTAAAATTCTTCATCTTGATTTAAATTTAATGGTTTACGGTTATAGTAGGAATAGAGCTTGACTTTTGTTGTCCAAGTTTTCATTAAAATATCTTTTTAGATTGAAATATTCTGAAAATATATTTGTTAAAAATACAATCATTTTCATTTGAATTAATTTAATTTTTATCAGTCAGAAAACCTTTAGAAATAAAATAAAAAACTGTGCAAAATGATGAAAATTCACCTTTTGCAGCCGCTCAAATATTGTTGGAAGAGTATCTTACTCTTTCTCGTAACGTTCCATTTCTCGGTCATAAAAATCATTGACAAGCATAATTAAAACTTCCATTTCGGCATTTAATTCACCTTCGTCAAGATCTTCGGCTTCTTCCATAAATTCGACTTCGTCATCTTTTAGATTAATAATAAATCTTGGATAATCAAGGTGGATGATGAAAATATCTTCTGGAAAATCAGTGTTATCGCCGAGTAAAAATTTTGGTAATTCCATTTTATTCAATTAAAATTTAAAAATTACGAATTAAAAATTGAAACCAATTTATTAATTCGCCTATTACTTCACCTTTGGGCTCTGAGTGCCTTATTTATCAGAAAGAATAACTGGCGCACTTCCTTTTCCCATAAAAATAATTTTGGTATTGGCTGAAGTGGCAATTTCTTTTTTGTGCTTTAATTTGTTCGTATTGCAATTGTTTTTCCGTTAATCCCATGGAAATAATATGCTGATAATCAGCAATACCTTGAGCTTCCACTCTTTTTCTTTCGGCTTCTTGTTTTTCTTTTTGCAAGACAAACTGCATTTTTTGTGCATCTTGTTCGGCATTAATTTTACTCTCGATAGATGCCTTAACTGAAGGTGGAAGATTAATATTTCTAATCAATAATTGTTCTAAAATAAGCCCTCTTGATTTAAAATCGGCTTCTATAGTCTTGAAAATACGTTGTTGAAACTCGTTTCTCTTGGTAGAATATAATGCCACAGCATCATAATAAACAGCATTGTCACGAATGCGCGTTCTCGTTACGGGACGTACAATTTTATCGTTATAATTTACCCCAATTTGCTTGAAAATTTTCGGTGCATCGGCAGGAGTAATTCGATATAAAACGGTCAAATCGATTACCACTTCCAATCCATCATTCGACAAAACGCGAATAGCATCATCACCAGCCTGTGCTCCTTCATTATGAACTGCCGACATGGTGTAGTTTTGAGTTTGAATATCAAAATCGGTCACATCTAAAAGCGGGTTTATGATATGCAAACCACTTTCCAGAACATCGGGTTGAACGCTTCCGTAAAGCGATTGAACACCGACTTTTCCTGCATCAATTTGTTTGAACATTGAAGAAAAAATTCCTAATAAAATCACCAAAAACCCAATAATTCTAAAAAGATTAGAAAAATGTGAAAGCTGACTTTGATTGTTTTTCAACGAAAAACTCAAAACCAATAAAATAATCCCAATAATAATTAATAGTACCATTTTTTAAGATTTAGTAAGTTGATTTTACGGTAAATTACTTTTTGATTTGCATTTATTAAAGCAAAAACTTTAAATTTCAGCGTTTTCCAATGCCAACTTTTTTGTCAATCCCGCAAAGCGAATATACAAAAATAATGCTGCAGATGTTAGTCCCGCCAAAAGTCCGATCCAAATTCCAGTTGCGCCCAAATGAGTATGCCTTCCAAGATAATAAGATGTTGGAAATCCCACAATCCAATACGCAAAAAAAGTGATATACATTGGAACCTTCACGTCCTGTAAACCGCGCAAAGCTCCAAGAACAACGACTTGAATTCCATCAGAAATTTGAAAAACAGCCGCCACCAAAAGGAGTTTGGAGGCAATGATGATGATTTCCTTGTTGTCAATAGCTTGGGAGGAATCAGCCATATTCAAAAACAAATGGGGCAGGTAATTATGGAAAATCACGAAAACGAATCCAAAAAATGTCTCAAAAATAATGGTTAGCAAGAAAATGGATCTTGCTGTTATAATCAGATTTTGAAAATCTTTTGATCCTTTCAGGTAACTCAAACGAATCATCGCCGTCACGCTAAATCCCATCGCAAACATAAAAGTGGTCGACGCCATAATGAGTGCAATTTGATTCGCCGCCTGGCTGTTTTTGCCAAGGGAACCCGAAAGCCAAATGGCCGCGGTGAATAAAGTCACTTCAAACAACATCTGCATCGCCGAAGGAAGGCCAAGATTGATGATTTTTATCAAGATTGATTTCCGAATTTCCTTGAAACTGAAATTCTTAAAATACCTTTTGAAAACCGCATTTTTTCTCAAAATGAAATGCATAAAAACCACCATCATAATCCTGGAAATTACCGTTCCCAATGCTGCACCCAGAATTCCCAGTTTTGGAAAACCCCAAACGCCATAAATCAAGACATAATTGAAAAAAACATGGACAATATTGGCCAAATAAATGGCATACATAGAATATTTAGTTTGCGACAAACCATCGGCAAATTGCTTGTATGCTTGGAAAACAATCACCGGAATCAACGAAAAAGCAACCCAATCAATATAAGGTGTGGCCAGTTTGACAACTGCTTCCGGCTGGTTCATCAAGTTCATTATTGGTTTTGACAAAACAATCAAAGTAAATACGGTTATTCCCAAAACAATACACAACAACAACCCGTGATGAAAAGTGGTTCGGATTTTTTTATCGTCTTTTTCGGCATCGGCTTCCGCAATCAGAGGCGTGATGGCGGTTGAAAATCCAATTCCCAACGACAATCCAATAAATATAAAGCTGTTACCAAGGGAAACTGCCGCCAATTCAGTCGAACCGAGGTTTCCAACCATAAAATTGTCCACGATTCCAATCAAGGTATGACCGAGCATTCCCAAAATAATGGGATAAGCTAATCGTAAATTATAAGAAAACTCTTTGGTATATTGTGATATATTCAATTTCTTTTATTTTGGTTGGCAAATGTAATTAGAACAAATCGATTCTATAATACTATTTCAATAATAAACCTATAATTATATAACAAACGCAACTAATTCTATAATGCCTACACTAAAACTCCAGCCTACATTTGCAATGTTGTCAATAAATACAGCACTAAAAAATAAAATTATGAAAACTATTGAAAAAATTAAGATCACATTAGTATTGGCCATTTCGATCCTATTTGCAAAAAATTCTCAAGCACAAGACACACAAACCGCAAAAAACTATGATCAAGGATTTCGTTTAGGAATTGGACTAAATGCAGGATATGCATTTCAAAATCCTTACAAATTAGCTTTAGGCGCTGATGCAAGACTACAGTACGATCTTTCTAAAAGATATTCTTTTACATTGACAACTGGATTTACAAATCTATTTGTAAACAAAATCGATGGTTCCGACCTAGTATTTATTCCTGCAAAAGCGGGTTTTAAAGCTTTCATCTGGAATGACCAATTTTATGTTATGGGTGAAGCCGGAGCTGCTTTTGCAGTTACAAATGATTATCATAAAACCTCATTACTTTTAGCACCTAGTATTGGTTATGCTTCAAAATACATTGACATATCCTTAAGATACGAGCATTATAATGACTTTGTACGATTAAACAATGATGGATCTCAAGGCAAAGGTTTTGGTCAATTAGGCGTTCGTCTAGCATATGGTTTTAATTTGTAAAAATTCCTAATTCTTAAAAGATGCGCTGTAATTCAGCGCATCTTTTTTGTAAAAATTTTCGTTTTTAGTTCACAATAATAGTGGAATCGAAGTTTCCAACCATAAAATTATCTACGATTTCTATTAAAGGAGGAGCAAATATTTCCATAATAATGGTATAAGCCAATCGTAAATTATAAGAAAAATCCTTTGCGTAGTGAGAAAAATTATCTTCGTTTTTTAAGATTGCAAAGACGCGAAGTTTAAGCACGAATTTACATAAATTAAATTTTGATTAAATTTTACAAAAACAGATCTTTTTCAAAATCCAATTAACCTTTTATCCTCCTAATTCCTTTTTATAAATTTCGAAATTAGCCTTGATATTTTCATTAAATTCAGGTTCTATAATATCTGTATGTTTTCGCATTTCCTCCCAAATAATTTTCGCCACAATATATCGCGCCATTTCCTTATCATCAGAAGGAATTATGTACCAAGGTGCAATCGAAGAGGAAGTTTTGTTAATCGATTCTTCATAATATTTCATATAATCCTCCCAATGTTCCCGTTCTTTCAAATCAGCAGCGGAAAATTTCCAGTGTTTTTTTTCATTTTCCAATCGGTCTAATAAGCGTATCCTTTGCTCCTCTTTGCTCAAATGAAAATAAAATTTCATCACAATCGTTCCGTTTTGGGAAATATGTCTCTCAAAATTATTAATTTGTTCCATTCTATTTTTCCAAAACTGCGGGGTAATATCCTCCACTTTTTCAATTCCAGGCAAATTTTCGTTCAAAATATATTCTGGATGAACCCTCGAGAATAAGACATTTTCATAATGTGTCCGGTTAAAAACTGCGAATTTCCCCTTTTCGGGCAAAGCCAAATAATGGCGCCACAAATAATCGTGTTCTAATTCATAAGAATTCGGTGTCTTAAAACTATGAACAACAACTCCCCGCGGATTAAATTCCCTGAAAACTTCCCGAATCAAACTGTCCTTCCCAGAGGTGTCCATTCCTTGCAAACAAATCAAGACACCATAGCGATTGTGGGCATACATCACGTCCTGTAACTCGCTCAACTTGGCTTGCACCTTGTCCAGCTTTTCTTCTTTTTCATAAAGTTCTGCCTTATTAAACAGGTTTGTGGGGATTTTTGATAATTCTATTTTGCCCACAACTTTAAAATCATCCGAATTTATTGACTTCATAGGAAATACTTTATGTTTATAACATCAAATATAGCAATAAAAAAAATCGTTTGACATCCATTAAAACTTTGATTCATTGAAAGCATTAAAGTTTCGATGAATATTTAAAATTTGAACTTGCAGTATTTATAATTTTTAAAATTCCCAATTGGAAGTTTGGGGGGCGAATTTTATTCTCACACTTCCCTCTTCATCAATTTTTGTCAAATTGATTACGTTTAAAGTGTTTACTAATTCTGGGTTCCAAGGTGCTTTTACTCGAACATAATTTTCGGTAAAACCATAGATATAACCTTCCTTATTCTCACTTTCAAAAAGTACAGTTCTATTTGTTCCTATGTGACTTTCATAAAAAGCACGGCGTTTTTTTACGGATAAACTGCGTAGCATTTTACTGCGTTTCGCACGAACATTTGCAGGAATCACTTCTTTCATTTCGGCCGCTTCGGTATTATCACGCTCCGAATACGTAAAAACGTGCAAATAAGAAATATCCAAATCATTCAAGAAATGATATGTTTCCAAGAAATGTTCATCGGTTTCACCAGGAAAACCAACAATAATATCGACGCCAATACAAGCATCCGGCATAAATTCCCGAATCTTGTTTACTCGTTCAGTATATATTTCCCTATGGTACCGACGTTTCATCAATTTTAAAATTTCATTGCTTCCAGATTGCAAAGGGATATGAAAATGCGGCACAAAAGTTCTGCTTTTCGACACAAATTCAATCGTTTCATTTTTTAATAAATTGGGTTCGATTGAGGAAATTCGCAATCTTTCGATTCCTTCCACTTTATCTAGTTCCTGAACTAATTCCAGAAAAGTATGTTCGTGCTTTTTGTTGCCAAATTCTCCTTTTCCGTAATCGCCAATATTTACACCCGTCAATACAATTTCTTTGATGTTTTGCGCAGAAATTTCTTTGGCATTTTTCAACACATTTTCTAGTTCATCACTTCGAGAAATTCCTCTTGCTAATGGAATTGTGCAATACGTACATTTATAATCACAACCATCCTGAACTTTCAAAAAAGCTCGGGTTCTGTCGCCAATGGAATAACTTCCAACATAAAAATCAGCTTCTTCGATTTCACAGGAATGTATTTCGCCAAAATCGTTTTTGGATAAATCGTTTATATAATCGGTGATTTTAAATTTTTCGGTAGCACCAAGAACCAAATCAACGCCATCAACATTAGCTAATTCTTCGGGTTTCAGTTGGGCATAACACCCAATGGCCGCCACAAAAGCTTTGTCGTTAAGTTTCATCGCTTTTCGCACGACTTGTTTGAACTGCTTATCGGCATTTTCAGTTACTGAACAGGTATTGATAACATACATATCGGCAACTTCTTCAAAATCGACGCGATCAAATCCTTCGTCTTGAAAGTTTCGGGCAATTGTAGAGGTTTCCGAAAAATTAAGTTTGCAACCTAGCGTATAAAAGGCAACTTTTTTTCTGTTTTCCATAAAATAGCTCAATTAATGAAATCGTTGTCAAAAAATTGAGATTGCAAATTTACGAACAAAAAACTTCAAAATGAAATCAATAATTCCTAGAGAAACGAAACAAATAAAAAAGCAATAACTTTAGCAATTATGGCTTTTTAAATTTTACGACAATCTTATTTTCAAATTACTCCTTCCTCCATTTTTTAGTTTCTTCAAAAACGTGTTCTAAAATAGCAGCTTCTTTTTCATCAAAAACAACATTTCTGCGACTCATAACAAGACGAGCCGTTTCAAAGGCTTTTTTCGTAATATAAGTAGTAAAACCTGAAGCTCCGCCCCAAGAAAAACTTGGCACAAAGTTTCGTGGAAAACCTGAACCAAAAATATTGGCGCTCACTCCCACTACAGTTCCTGTATTGAACATTGTATTGATGCCACATTTACTATGATCCCCCATCATTAATCCACAAAATTGAAGTCCGGTTTTAGCAAAACCTTCGGTTTCGTAACTCCACAGTTTCACTTCTTCATAGTTGTTTTTTAGGTTTGAATTATTACTATCGGCACCAATATTACACCATTCACCAAGAACAGAATTTCCTAAAAACCCGTCATGTCCTTTATTGGAATATCCAAAAAGAATCGAATTATTTACCTCACCTCCAATTCTTGAATGCGGACCTACAGTTGTTGCTCCATATACTTTTGTTGCTAATTTTACCACAGCTTCCTCGCATAAAGCAAAAGGGCCACGGATAACGGAACCTTCCATGATTTCAGCATCTTTACCAATATAAATAGGACCCGAAGAAGCATTAAGAGTTACAAACTCCAATTTCGCTCCTTCTTCGATAAATATATTTTCTTTTGAAATTACATTTACACTTTTCGGAATGGGTTGCGATTTTCGGTCTTCGGTCAAAAGCTCAAAATCTTCGCGAATTGCGGCATCATTTTTCGAAAAAATATCCCAAGTATGTTCGATTCTCAAGCAGTCCCCTTCAAATTCTATGATTTCGTAGGTGTCAAAATCTACTTCTTCTTGATCTTCACCGGTAAAAAATGCAATAACTTCATCGCCTTTGAAAATAGCTTGATTCGTTTCGAGATTACCAACCATTTCTGCCAAAATAGCATTAGGAATAAACGAAGCATTTATCATTACGTTTTCCTCCATTTCAACCATTGGAAACTTATCGGACAAATATTCCTCGGTCAGCGTGGTCGTGGTCGAGCCCAGACGCATTTCCCATTTTTGACGAATCGTCATAATCCCAACAAGAATATCGGCAACCGGGCGTGTAAAAGTGAAAGGCAATAAAGCGTTTCTGGCTGGTCCGTCGAAAAGTATATAGTTCATTTTGATGTTTTTAATTGTTAGAGACCTTGTGGAAAAAATCTATGCTGCAACGTCTTTAATTTACAGGTTCAAAGTTACAAAGTTTATTTCATAAAAAAACTCCCCAAAATTGGAGAGTTTTATATAATTTTCAAACAAGTAAATATTATTTACCGTGTTTAGCGTATTTAGTTTTGAATTTATCAATACGACCTGCAGTATCAATAAGTTTAGATTTACCTGTGTAAAAAGGGTGAGAAGTTCTAGAGATCTCCATTTTTACAACTGGATATTCAACACCATCAACTGTAATTGTTTCTCTTGTATCTGCAGTAGATTTAGTAATAAATACGTCTTCGTTTGACATATCTTTAAAGGCAACTAAGCGGTAATTTTCTGGGTGAATTCCTTTTTTCATCTTTATTTTATTTATTTTTTTGAGCGTTTTAATTTTGAAGCTTTCTCGTGATTAGAAAAAGGTGTAAATGCAACTACTCTTTTTGTTTAAAACTCTTTAAATTATTTTGAGTGTGCAAATTTACACTAATTTTTCAATAATCAAATCTTTACAATACTTTTTTTATA
>CAIOTL010000192.1 GCA_903861155.1 uncultured Bacteroidota bacterium | reverse complement strand
TCCTGGAACCGATCACGCATCGATTGCAACGGAAGCCAAAGTGGTTGCCAAATTAAAATCAGAAGGAATCAATAAATCGGATTTAAGTCGTGAAGAATTTTTGAAACACGCCTACGAATGGACTGATAAATACGGCGGAACAATCCTAGAACAATTGAAACAATTGGGTTGCTCATGCGATTGGGATCGTACAAAATTCACCATGGATCCAGATATGTCCGCTTCGGTGATTCGATCTTTTGTCGATTTATACAACAAAGGCTTGATGTATCGCGGGTATCGAATGGTAAACTGGGATCCGGAAGCAAAAACTACTTTGTCTGACGAAGAAGTAATTTATGAAGAACAACAAGGAAAATTATATTTCCTAAAATATAAAATCGAAGGAAGCGATGACTTTCTGATGGTCGCCACAACGCGTCCGGAAACTATTTTTGGCGACACGGCAATTTGTATTAATCCCAATGACGAGCGTTTTGCTCATTTGAAAGGAAAGAAAGCGATTGTGCCTATTTGTGGTCGTGTGATTCCAATTATCGAAGACGAATATGTCGATATCGAATTTGGAACCGGTTGCTTGAAAGTGACTCCAGCGCATGATATGAACGATAAAGCTTTAGGCGAAAAACATAATTTGGAGATCATCGATATTTTCAATGAAGATGCGACACTAAATAGTTTTGGATTGCATTATCAAGGAAAAGATCGTTTTGTGGTTCGTGCCGAAATTGCTCAAGAACTGAAAACTATTGGTGCTTTAGCCAAAACAGAAAATTACATCAATAAAGTGGGAACTTCCGAAAGAACAAAAGCCATAATCGAACCAAGATTATCAGACCAATGGTTCTTGAAAATGGAAGATTTGGTAAAACCGGCAATCCAATCGGTATTGGTTGATGGCGATATCAAATTGCATCCGGCTCGTTTTAATAATACTTATGCGCATTGGTTAAACAACATTCGCGATTGGAATATTTCTCGCCAATTATGGTGGGGACAACAAATTCCTGCCTATTTCTACGGCGATGGAAAAGAAGATTTCGTAGTTGCTGAATCTATCGAAGAAGCCTTGGTTTTAGCCAAGGAAAAAACCAACAACCAACAACTTACAACCAACGACCTTCGTCAAGATGTTGACGCTTTAGATACTTGGTTTTCTTCTTGGTTGTGGCCAATGTCAGTTTTTGGCGGAATTATGGATCCTGAAAACGAAGATTTCAAATATTATTATCCAACAAATGATTTAGTTACCGGTCCAGATATTTTGTTTTTCTGGGTGGCGAGAATGATTATTTCGGGTTATGAATATACGGGCAAAAAACCATTTACAAATGTTTATTTGACAGGTTTGGTTCGGGACAAACAAAGACGTAAAATGTCAAAATCTTTGGGGAATTCACCAGAACCATTAGAATTAATCCGGAAATTTGGTGCCGATGGAGTTCGTGTAGGATTGCTTTTGAGTGCTTCGGCAGGAAATGATATTATGTTCGACGAAGAATTGTGTAACCAAGGAAAAGCGTTTACCAATAAAATTTGGAATGCCTTTAAACTGATAAAAGGCTGGGAAGTTTCGGAAACCATTCCACAACCGGAATCCTCCAAAGTGGCTATAGAATGGTATAAAGCCAAATTGCAACAAACGCTTTTGGAAATCGAAGATAATTTCGAAAAATACAGGATTTCCGATGCTTTAATGGGGATCTACAAATTGGTTTGGGACGATTTCTGTTCTTGGTTTCTTGAAATGATTAAACCAGCGTACCAACAACCAATTGATAGCGTAACTTTGGCGAAAGCCATAGCAATGCTGGAAAACAACTTGAAATTATTGCATCCTTTTATGCCGTTTTTAACAGAGGAAATTTGGCAAATTCTTGCCGAAAGAACTCCAGAAGAAGCGTTGATTGTTTCGACTTGGCCCCAAATGAAACCATTTAATGCACAATTAATTACCGATTTCGAAAACACCATCGAAGTGATTTCTGGAATACGGACTATTCGTAAAGACAAGAATATTCCTTTTAAAGACACCATCGAATTGCGAATTGTAAACAACGATAAAGCCTCGAATTATTTTGATGCGGTGGTAACTAAATTAGGGAACATCACTTCTTTAGAATATGTTTCGGACAAAGTGGATGGCGCTTTATCTTTTCGTGTGAAATCGAATGAATATTTTATTCCAATCACAGGAAACATCAATGTTGCAGAAGAAATCGCAAAACTAACCGTCGAGTTAGTTTACACCCAAGGTTTCTTAAAATCCGTTCAAAGCAAACTGGCCAACGAGAAATTTGTGGCTGGCGCTCCAGAAAAAGTTTTGGCAAATGAAAGACAAAAAGAAGCCGATGCTTTGGCAAAAATTGTAACGATTGAGCAGAGTTTGGTGGGATTGAAATAAGAATATGTCTATTTATTAAAACAAAAATCCCAAGTCCGAAGTTAGATATTGGGATTTTTTTATATGTTTTTCAGAAAATTAACTCAACAAAAATAAGAAAATCAACGGAAAAATAATTCCTGCCAAAGCCAGTTTCCAGCCTCTTTGTTTAAAACTAAATTTACCCGCTTTTACCATAAAAGCACCGGTTACTGCAATGGTAATAAGACCCAAAGCAAAAATATCGGAATAATAAATCCACCAATTAGAATCGTTTTTGTGAATATCTAAAATCTCATTGATAAAAGGTGTTTTGTTAAAGGTAGTAATTTCACCTTTTTCTGTTTTGACATCAAATTTAATGTCGTTTTTTTCAAAGGAAATCTCCAGTTTTCCTTCTTTTATCCTAGATCTTCTGAATTCATCATTGACACCTAATTTCTTGCCTAAATCTTTAGCGAAATCTTCATTGATTAATTTTTCATCCTTTGGAAAAGTATAAGAAACTGCTTTTATCGCCACGGTATATTTGTCAGGATGCCAGCTTTTCCGGTGGTTTTGAATAATCCCTGAAAGTGAAAAGGAAATGATTAAACCAATGTAAAAATAGCCGAAATCCCGATGTAGGTTTCTTAATCTGATTTTTTTCATAATTTTAGTTTAAGTTTTAGACGGAGCTTTTATTAAAAGGTTTAATTTCCAGTTAAAATAATAAACTAAAGTCACTTTTATCAATTCATTTTCTTCGGAGCATTCATCAAATATTGATAAACCAACTGTTTTTTTTCATCGGTGATTTTTGCTTTAACTTGCATTTTATTCAAATTGTATTGCCATTCTTCCTCGGAAAATTCACTTGGCAGATGTAACTGGTGGCAACTTGCACATTTTTTTACATAAGTTTCTCTTCCGTTTTTTAAATTTTCAAGAGAAGCAGTTGGCGTGCTTGCAATAGGAACATACAAGGAGGATGAACAAGATAACAGCATCATTAAACAGCCAATCAGAATTATTTTTTTCATTTTATTTACTTTTAGATCCTATTAGAAACTATAGGAAAAAATAATTTTAGTATCTGTTTTTGTATATGCGTTTAGGTTAAGTCCTGATACATTATTAGGATTTTTTAAGCCTGTCACTTGTGGAGAAAACGATAGATTTATCCAAAATTTATCTATATTAAATCCTAATGTTGGCCCTGCAAATAAGGCAGAATTGGTCAATTTATCTTTCCCTACATAAATATTTCTATTGATGATTTCGGCACCTAAATTCCAAATTTTATTGATGTTATAGCACAATGCGTAATTAAAATTATAATTTAAGTTATTGTATACCATTTTTTTACCTTCGATTACTGTGGTTTCCCATTCTGGTTCGAGAGTGGCGTTAAAAGCGTGAGTCATTCTTCCAATTTTTTTATCAAATATGGCCTTCATTTCAATTTCCAATTCGTCTGTGGCAATCGTAAATTCAGCATAACCGGCAAATCCAATTCTGTTGGCCACTGGATCTGAAAATTTGTATTTCCATTCGTTAGAAATCGATATTTCTGATGGACTTAACACAATTTCTCCAGTCATTTTTTCAAATGCTGCTTGTTGTTTTGTGTTCAAATAAAAAGAAGTTTGTAGTTTTGAGGTTAAACCGACTTCAAATTCAATCTTGGTTTCAAGTTCTCTAAAATAATCTTCCTTACCGTCAAACGAGTTGATTGAAACTTCTAATTCTCTTTCTCCTTTCTCCAAAACAGCACTTTGGTAGGTATAATTGAAAACTCTGTCTTGAGCCAATAAACTCATTGTACTTAAAAGTAAAAAACTTGCTAAAACTATTTTTTTCATTTCTTTTATTTAGATTGGTTATAAATAATGCAAATATATAATCTGTTTTTGATTTACCAAAAAACTATTTAGATTAATTACAAATAATATTTTATTGAATTGAAAAACAAAACAATAGAAATTAAAAAATCTTGATTTAAAGAACAAAGTTGAAGTTTTTATAAAAATCCAGTGATAATTTTATTTGGTTTTCTTCAAAGAATATTTGTCGGAACTAGATTTTCCTTGCTGTATTCCAGAAATCTCGATGACCAAACCCTCTTTTGCGATCAGTGAATAAGTTATTTTTTTGGGATAATTGTTTTTTGGATTTTCGAAAACCAATTGTTTTTCGGTTGATTTTCCGAGTAGAAAAGTTACCGGTTTATCATTATTTTGGCCTCGAATGGTCGAAACATACAAAAGATTTTCGCCTTTTTGGTTCAATTGAATTGTTTCAAAATGCAGCGTATCTTTTCCTTTTATGAAATAACTTTCTCCATCATAGACGCTGTCGTTTACTTTTTTCCAAGATTCCAAGAGATTTCCCTCAGCCGAATTATTTTCCCATTTCCCCGGAAGCCAGTCGGCAAGGACGATTTTAGTAGTGTTTCTTGATTTTTTGCACGATGCTAGGGATAAAACCAGAATGAGAATTAAAGCTATTTTTTTCATTGGATAACAAATTGTTATGTTCTTTTTAAATCGGTTCAAAATTATGAAAAAGATAGCAAATAGCCCAGTTAGAAGTTAAAATCCTTTTGTGCCGAAGTTCGGCGCAAAAGAATACTTCACTATACTTTTATTTTCATTGGAGTTCAGTGAACTTCGTTTGCAACGGATAGCTGGAAAAAGCTATTGAAATAAATCTGAAATCTGAAATCTGAAATCTGCAATCTTTTTCGTAAATTTGCACTCCAAATATAAGGAATAAGAATATGTTAGACAGACTTCAAATAGTAAAACAGCGTTTCGACGAGATTTCGGACTTGATTATTCAGCCCGACGTGATTGCCGATCAAAAACGTTATGTGCAATTGAATCAGGAATATAAAGGTTTGAAAGCTTTGGCCGAAAAACGGGATGAATATGTACTTTTAATGGCAAATATTGATGAAGCCAACGAAATAATTGCCGACGGAAGCGATGCGGATATGACCGAAATGGCCAAAATGCAACTCGAAGAAGCTAAGGAAAGATTGCCGGAATTAGAGGAAGAAATCAAGTTTATGTTGATTCCGAAAGACGAGGAAGACGCCAAGAATGTGATGGTCGAAATTCGCGCTGGAACCGGTGGAGACGAAGCCAGTATTTTTGCGGGAGACTTGTTCCGGATGTACATCAAATATTGCGAAAACCGCGGTTGGAGAACTTCGGTTGTCGATATGAACGAAGGAACTTCGGGTGGATTCAAAGAAGTGATTTTTGAAGTTACCGGCGAGGATGTTTATGGAACTTTGAAGTTTGAAGCTGGCGTTCACCGCGTGCAACGCGTACCGCAAACGGAAACTCAAGGGCGTGTTCACACATCGGCAGCTACGGTTATGGTGCTTCCGGAGGCCGAAGAATTTGACGTGCAAATTGATATGAATGATGTTCGTGTCGATTTTTTCTGTTCTTCTGGACCTGGCGGACAGTCGGTAAACACAACAAAATCGGCGGTTCGTTTGACACATATTCCTACAGGTTTAGTGGCGCAATGTCAGGATCAAAAATCGCAGCATAAGAATAAAGACAAGGCTTTGACGGTTTTGCGTTCTCGTTTATACGAACAGGAATTGGCAAAAAAACAGGCCGAAGATGCTACCAAACGTACCTCACAAGTGAGTTCTGGTGACCGTTCGGCAAAAATTAGAACTTACAATTATTCTCAAGGTCGCGTGACAGATCATCGCGTAGGATTGACATTATACGATTTAGGAAACATTATGAATGGCGACATCCAGAAAATTGTTGACGAATTACAATTGGTTAACAATATGGAAAAATTGAAAGAAGCGAGCGAGGTTTTCTAAAAACCAATTAAAAATTAAGAATTAAAAATGCTACATAAAAAGAGTTTAGTGTGGCATTTTTTTTTACAATATGATGTTTAGCAATTGGAGTCTAAACAATAAGGAAATATCACTAAATTTTTCTTAAAATAGCTTTGTAAAATAAAATAGCTTTGTAAAAAGTGTTAATTTTGTATAGGCTAATCACTGAATTTACAAAATTTAAAATTAATTTAATATGAAAAAAACAGTATTCATAATTGCTTTTTTGGCAAGTTTAATAACTGCAAAAGCACAGTCTTATCTAGGATTTTACCATGATAATTATGCTGGAGTACAAGGGGTTTTGTTTAATCCTGCATCTATAGTTGATTCGCGTTTTAAAACGGACATTAATTTGTTTTCAATGAGTACTTCAGCTGGGAATGATTTATATGGTGTTAAATTGTTTGATATTTTTAAAAGTGGTTATGATTTTACAACCCAAGCAAAAAAAACATTCACGGGCAGTAATAATGCTATTTTAAATTTGGATGTTATGGGACCTTCTTTTATGTTTAATATTTCCCCAAAACATTCTTTGGCAATATATACTAGAGCAAGGGCATTTGTCAATGTGGTAAATATAAATGGGCGCTTAATAGACGAATTAGGAAATAACAACACAAATAATTTTGATTATAATGTAGGTAATACCAGTTTAACTGGAAATTCTTGGGGAGAATTAGGGCTTTCGTATGCAGTTGTATTGTATCAAAAAGGAGAGCACTTTTTAAAAGGTGGTATTACTGCTAAATATTTACAAGGAGTAGCTAATGCGCATTTTCAAGCTCAAAATGTTGATTTGAAATACGTAAAAAATGTACCTTCGCCACAATTGAGTACTTATACGAGTACTGGGACTGCAACTTACGGTACAAGCCAAGATTTTGCTGCTAATTCTAATGTTAATATAGATAATAAATCAAATGGTTTTGGTCTTGATTTGGGGTTAGTTTACGAATGGAGACCTTATTTTGATACAACAAAAAAAGAGGTGGCTAATTTCAAAGAATTAAATAAGTATAAATTGCGTTTTGGATTATCTCTTACGGATTTAGGTTCTATTAAATATGGCAATGGAGTTCGTAATAGGTACAATTTAAATAAGACGATAACTCAAAATGATCTTGATAATGCGAATAATTTTGATGATTTTATAAAAAATAATTATCTTGCTACAATTGTTAATGGAGCTTTTAAATCCAATTTACCAACAGCTTTGCATGCTGACGTAGATTGGAATTTCAATAAAAAATTCTATTTAAATTTAAATACGGATTTAAGTTTAGTCAACAAAGGGGCATTAAATCAAAACAGCATCGCGAATTATGCTAGTTTAACTCCTCGTTATGAATCAAGGTGGTTTAGTTTTTATGTCCCAATATCTTATATGCAATATAGCGGAACGCAAATAGGTGCTGGATTGCGTACGGGAGTGTTTTTTATTGGTTCAGGATCAATACTTTCGAATGCTTTTTCTAAAAATTCTAAATCAGCCGATTTTCATATAGGAATGAAAATTCCAGTGTATGAAAAGAAATTAAAAGATACCGATGGAGACGGCGTTTATGATAAAGATGATAGCTGTCCGGATGTTGCCGGACCTATTGAGAACAAAGGTTGTCCTTGGGCCGATACTGATAAAGACGGCGTTTTAGACAAAGATGATAAATGTCCAGATGTTGCTGGACCTGTTGAAAATAATGGTTGTCCTTGGGCTGATACTGACAAAGACGGTGTTTTAGATAAAGATGATAAATGTCCGGATGTTGCCGGCCCAGTAGACAACAACGGTTGTCCTTGGGCTGATACTGACAAAGACGGTGTTTTAGATAAAGACGATAAATGTCCAGACGTTGCTGGTCCAGTTGAGAACAAAGGTTGTCCTTGGCCTGATACAGATGGAGACGGTGTTTTAGATAAAGATGACAAGTGTCCAACGGCAAAAGGAACTGTTGCCAATAATGGATGTCCAGAAGTAGATAAAATAGTATTGAAAAAACTGAATGATTTCTCTAAGGCGATTATGTTTGATTCCGGTAAATCTACTATTAAACCTCAATCTGATGTTAATTTAGAAGAAATTGTTAAAGTGATGAATGAGTTTAGTGCCTCCTCTTTTCGATTAAATGGGTACACTGACAGCACTGGTGTTGCTGCGAAAAACTTGCAATTATCCAAGGATAGAGCTGCAGCCGTAAAAGACTATTTAGTTTCTAAAGGAATAAGCACTGATAGACTTTCTTCGGAAGGTTATGGAATTACAAAACCAATTGCAAGTAATAAAACAATAATCGGAAGAGCACTTAATAGAAGAGTCGAGATTGTTTTGGTAAAATAAAATAAAGCACTTCGTATGATGTGGTTTAATGTTGAATAATCGCTTTTGTTATTTTAAAAATAATGAAAGCGATTATTTTTTGTAGATTCGCAAAAATATTTTTGTTTAAAATATCTAAATACTTATCATCTTTTTTAACAATGACTACACAACAACTTATAGATCAAATCAAAATAAAAAAATCATTCCTTTGCGTTGGTTTAGATGTTGATTTGAATAAAATTCCATCACATTTATTAGAATTAGAAGATCCGATTTTCGAGTTCAACAAAGCGATAATTGATGTGACTCACGATTTGGCTGTTGCTTATAAACCCAATACTGCTTTCTATGAAGCGTATGGAATTAAAGGTTGGCAGTCGTTACAAAAAACCATTAATTATATCAATGAAAATCATCCTGAAATCTTCACGATTGCCGATGCAAAACGAGGTGATATTGGTAACACTTCAACGATGTATGCCAAAGCGTTCTTCGAAGATTTAAATTTTGATAGTGTTACCGTTGCGCCTTATATGGGAAAAGATTCGGTAGAACCGTTTTTAGCTTTCGAAGACAAACATACTATTATGTTGGCTTTAACTTCGAACGAAGGTGCTTTTGATTTTCAAACCTTGAATGTTGGCGGGAAGGAATTGTACCAACAGGTTATGGAAACCTCTAAAACATGGCAAAATTCGAAAAATCTAATGTATGTTGTTGGTGCTACGAAAGCCGAATATTTCACAGCAATTCGCAAAATTGTTCCTGATAGTTTCTTACTTGTTCCAGGTGTTGGCGCGCAAGGTGGAAGTCTTAAAGAAGTGTGTCAATACGGAATGAATGCCAATGTGGGTTTGTTGATTAATTCCTCTCGAGCGATTATTTATGCTTCAAAAGGTACTGATTTTGCCGAAAAGGCTAGGGAAGAAGCATTGAAAATGCAACAAGAAATGGAAGTGATTTTAGGATAAAGTTGGTCAAGAATTTCATGAATTCTTACGAATTAATTTGTGGAAATTAGTGGCTGAAATTTTCTATATTGCAACGAATTAAATCTGTAAAAAAGCCATTGATAAACTACACCATTTACAAAAACGAAGAAAGCGATCAGTGGGTGACTTTTGTCCACGGTGCTGGCGGTAGTTCGTCTATTTGGTTCAAGCAAATTCGGGATTTTAAAAGCCAATATAACGTTTTGTTGTTGGATTTACGCGGCCACGGTAATTCCAATTCCCAAATCAAAAAAGCATTCAAACAAAAATATACTTTCGAATCCATTGCCAACGATGTACTGGAAGTGATTGACCATCTTAAAATTGAAAAATCACATTTCGTCGGGATTTCTCTCGGCACTATTCTCATTCGACAATTGGCCGAAATGCATCCGGAAAGAGTTCAAAGCATGATTCTTGGAGGTGCCATTTTGAAGATGAATTTTCGGTCGCAAATCTTGATGAAATTAGGAAATACTTTCAAATATGTGTTGCCTTATTTGGTTTTATACAAGTTTTTTGCCTTTGTGATTATGCCCAAACGAAGCCATAAGCAATCGCGTCTGCTTTTTATTAATGAAGCCAAAAAGTTGTACCAAAAAGAATTTATCAAATGGTTCAAACTCACAGCCGAAATTAACCCTGTCCTTCGCTGGTTTCGCCAAGTAGAGTTGAATATCCCGACGCTTTATGTGATGGGAGAAGAAGATTATATGTTTTTGCCATCGGTGCGTAAAGTCGTCGAAAATCATTACAAATCTTCAAAATTATTCGTCATAGAGCAATGCGGACATGTGGTCAACGTGGAACAGCCAGTGGTTTTTAATTATGAGGTTTTGTCTTTTATTGGTTTAACCCAATAAAAAAGCCGACATTTTAAAATGTCGGCTTTCTTTTTACTAACCAAAACCAAAATAATAAATAACCAGTTTATTACAGCACAAAGATCATCGACTTTTCGAGTTTTTGCTGTTAATGATTTGTTATAAGTTTGTTGTGAATAAGTTAAGTTTTCCTTCACAATAGAAATTTATATAGAATTTTACAGAATGAGTTTAGTCTAACTCCTTTGCTTTTATGATGTTGTTTATCAGTATTTAATTGTTTTATGATTTGCTTATGATAAAGAATTTATTAATGGGGTTTTACTGTTTTCAAATTTTCAAGGAACCATTTCGTATTTTCCCAACCTTTTCAACGAAAAATGAACATTTATTTTTTTGAAGTTATTTTTTCCGAATACTCCACCGTAAACCAATAATCGATTGCGGGTAATGGATGTCCGATATAAGTACCAACCCATCCGAGACCGTTAGGACTAATTTCATTCTACAATTTTCCATAACGATCAACTATATAAATCCTTGAATTTAATTGATTAGATAACTCAAAAATATTCTAAATATCATTAATCAACACCATTTGGGGTTAAATTTTTAGAATAGTTAATAACCAAGACAATATTTTCAGTTATTGGTTTGCTATAACCGTAAACATCTTCTATCGTGATGGAATGCGCTCCAGAAGTCCCATTTTTCGAAAATATGGCTTTCTTGAAATGGCTCATAATTCAATTGCTAAAAATAATTGCCCGCTCTTGTAGCTTTACTTGCAACAATTTGATTTCTAATAAAAGCATCGGTAATAAGAATCTCTCTTCCACTTTAACCTATATCATTTTTAGCGAAAGTACTTATGTTCGATAAAGTAATAAACAAAAATAGAATGACAAATGACTTGACTAATTTTACCATTCAACTTTGGCTTCATTTGCTTTATAAGTTTGATAATTAAGCCCTATTCAATTTATAAAGGAAACGAAAAACCAAATTCAATATTTTTGGTATTAAACCCAGCATTCGATTTTTGAATTCCAGCATTGGAAATATGGCGAAGATTGGGTCTGACGTCGAATGTTACTTTATCCATTTTCAAGGAAATACCCAGCGACAATACATCCGAAAAGGCAAAACCCTTAGACAGCCTTTCCGTCTCCGAATTGGTGATCATTGGCCCAGAACTTATTATCATATAAACGCTGAGCATTTTCGAAATTGGTTTTCTAACAATAAATCCCACACCCAAAACATATTCCTTGATGTTTGTTAACTTCGTAAATGTTTCACGTTTTTGAAGGTAATTGGGTTCGTCTGGGGTGACAAAATAGAAATTCAAAAGTTGGTGAGTTGCAAAATTAAGTTCAGGTTGCAACACTATTTCAAACTTGAAATTCTTCGTCTCTTTTATCGTATAATAAAACTGTATTTTGTAATAGTGATTAGTATAGGTATAATCCGTGTTTTTTATTTCACTTCCAAACCCATAATCGAAACCAAGTGCCATTTCCGGCTTTTGATCCTGAGCATAAAAAGTACAAAAACTAAATATGAGAATTAAACTGAAAAGTATTTTTTTATTCATAAACTCTAATTTTATTTAAATTGGACAATTATACAAAAACCATTTATAAAATATGATGAATTTCGAAGATTTGACATAATAAAAAAAGACCCGAACAAAATTCGGGTCTTTAATATATTTAAAATCAAAGAAGACTAAGCATTATGCGCTTCTTCAATTCTTTTATGTTCTTCTTGTGACATTGTATCACACAATACCGGAGTAGCGATGAACAATGAAGAGTAAGTTCCCACAACAATCCCTATAAGCATTGCGAAGATAAATCCACGAATAGACTCACCA
This sequence comes from uncultured Bacteroidota bacterium, assembly GCA_903861155.1. Lineage (GTDB taxonomy): Bacteria > Bacteroidota > Bacteroidia > Flavobacteriales > Flavobacteriaceae > Flavobacterium. The sequence goes on along the minus strand of CAIOTL010000192.1, from coordinate 2,895 downwards.
CCAAAAATAAACATAATCATTAATACCAAAATCATCGTCAATGACGTATTGATGGTTCTTGACATGGTGCTATTAATGGATTGGTTTACAATACTGTTAAAATTACCTTTGGCTTTTTTACCATCCAAGAATTCACGAACCCTGTCAAATACAATTACGGTATCATTCATCGAATAACCAATAACGGTAAGGATTGCAGCGATAAAATGCTGGTCGATTTCCATACCAAAAGGCATATATTTATAAAGCAAAGAGTAAATTCCCAATACGAATATAACGTCGTGAACAACCGCGGCAATCGCTCCTAAACTGTATTGCCATTTTCTGAAACTGATTACCAAATATAGTCCTACGATAAGCATTGCTCCAATAACTGCCCAATAGGCATTGGTTTTGATATCCTCGGCTATTGTTGGTCCTACTTTTGAAGCTAGCACAATACCATATTTCTTGCCATCATAAGCATTTACAAACTTGTCATACGTTAATCCAGCAGAATAGTGATTTTTTAAACTTTCAAACAACAATTTATTTACTTCTAAATCAGCCTTAATTCCGTGCTCTTTAACCTTATATTTTGTGGTAATTTTCAACTGATTGTCGTTACCAAAAACTTTCGCTTCGGCACTACCAAAAACTTTGGTCAATTCGGCTTTTACTTCTTCTGCTTTTACCGGTTTTTCAAAACGTATTTGAAAAGTTCTTCCTCCAACAAAATCTACACCTTGATCTAAACCATTCACAAAGAAAATAGAAACTAAACTTACAACAGTTACAATTGCTGAAAATGCATACGTCCATTTTTTGATTTTCAAGAAATCAAAGTGGAAATTAGTAAAGAAATTTTTAGAAAATCCAGTGATAAACGATAATTTATTGTTTTTGCTAATACTCCAATCAATAAATATTCTTGCAATAAAAATAGATGTAAATAACGAAGTTATGATACCAATCAACAAGGTTGTTGCAAAACCTTTAATTGGTCCTGAACCAAAAATGAACAACACACCACCGGTTAAAATATGAGTAACATTTGCATCAACAATAGAACGCATTGCGCCTTTCCATCCGTAAGAAGTTTTCACAGCATCTTCGAGCGATTTACCCGAACGCAGTTCCTCTTTTGCCCTTTCATAAATAATGATATTCGCATCGACCGCAGTACCCATTGTCAAAACAATACCAGCAATACCAGGCAAAGTAAGAACGGCGCCTAAACTTGCCAAAATTCCGAACAAGAATAATAAGTTGACTGCCAAAGCCACGTTAGCATACCAACCCGCTTTTCCGTAATAAATTAACATCCAAAGTGAAACTAAAAGCAATCCTACAATAGCAGAAGTTGTTCCGTTATCAATCGCTTCTTGACCTAAGGATGGTCCAACCACTTCTGACTGAACAATATCTGCAGCAGCTGGAAGTTTACCCGCTCTAAGAACGTTCGCTAAATCTTTGGTTTTTGAAATATCAAAATTTCCAGATATTTCTGATCTACCTCCAGAAATTGGACCACTAGAAACACCCGGTGCAGAATAAACAATATTATCCAAAACAATAGCAATACTGCTTTTTTGTGTATACGCTTTACCAGTTAGTTCTTCCCAAGCTTTAGCTCCTTGACCATTCATTTGCATGGTAACAGCAGGTTTTCCTGATTGATCGAACGAATCTTTCGCGTCGACAACTACGCCACCACCCATTGAAGGAATATTATCTCTATTTCCTTTTAAGGCATATAATTCAACTGCCTCAATATCTTTTCCTTTGGTATCTTTTATTGTTTCTGGTATACCCCAAACAAATTTTGCATAATGCTGGTCTGGTGACAATAAAATTCTGATGTCGGCTCTTCTTAAATACCCCCCAATAATCGCGGTATCTTTTGGAGAAAATTGTGCCAAAACTGGTCCGCCACCTCCGGCAATAATTTTATCAATTATTGGTCCTTTACCTCCTTTTGTGGCTGTAGAATCTTTTTTATCCGTTAGTAAAGCGCTCAAAGTATCTTTCACAACAGCTTTAACCTCTGTTTTTTTGATTTCGGTTTTTTTCAATGCTTCGTTTGCAGCCATCAAGAAATTACCAATTTCATCCGCTTTATACGTTTCCCAAAACTGCAGTTGAGCGGTACTTGATAATAATTTTTTAGCTCGATCCACATCTTTTGCGCCAGGAAGTTCAACAAGAATTTGACCTGAATTTCCTAATTTTTGAATATTAGGTTGAGTTACCCCAAATTGATCGATACGTTTTCTTAAAACTCCAAAAGCACTATCAACTGATTCATCTACTTTTTTACGAATTACTTTTTGCGCCTGAGCATCGGTCATTTGAAAATTAATTCCACCATCGCCTTGCATTGTTCTGTTGGCAAAAATATCTGGAGAAGCCAGTTTTACGGTTCCTTTAGAATTGGCGTCAAATGCTTCGAAAAAGGCATCAATATAAGCTTGATTTCCTTTTTGGTTTGCAGTCGCGTCAGCCAAAGATTTATTAAAAATAGGGTTTTTCGAATTATTGGATAATCCTTTTAAAACATCTTTCACTGAAATTTGCAATATCACGTTGATACCGCCTTCTAAGTCAAGACCTTTGTTGATTTGTTTGTCTTTAACTTCATTGAAGGTAAAGCTTGTAAAACCAAGACTAAACACTTTTTCTTTACCAATGGAATCTAAATATTTTACTTCTTTTTCGGGATTTCCTTTTGCAAAAGTTTTTGCATCGTTTTTTATTTTACTAGAAACAAAAGTGAACGAAAGTTGGTAAATACTTACCATTGCAAATATAATTGCGAAAAATTTAATGAGTCCTTTATTCTGCATTATTACTAAAAATTAATTATTTTATTATTTATTTTTTGTTTCACCCCCTATAAAATAAGGCATAACATTC